>VBHW01000045.1 GCA_005881055.1 Chloroflexota bacterium | reverse complement strand
GACGGCGCCCAGAGTCCGTGCAATGTTGCACGCGCTGCGCCGATCGGTGAGCGCTCCGTCGCATACGCTGGGGGTGCCCTCACCACGCCCACCGCAGGAGCGCATGACCACCGCATTCGTGTTTCCCGGCCAGGGATCCCAGGCCGTCGGCATGGGACAGGCCCTCGCCGCCGCCTCTTCGGCTGCCGCGGCCGTGTTCGGCGAGGCGGACGACGCCCTCGGCGAACCGATCAGCCAGCTCGCGTGGGAAGGTCCGGCCGAGGCGCTCGACCTCACCGCGAACGCACAGCCGGCGCTCCTCGCAACGTCGATCGCCTATCTCGCGGCGCTGCGCGATCGCTGGGCAGGCACGGCCGTCGGGGCGCCACGCCCAGCCTTCGCGGCCGGGCATTCCATGGGCCAGTACTCAGCACTCGTCGCGGCCGGGGCTCTCGGCTTCGCCGACGGGATCCGCCTCGTGCGCGAACGCGGCCGGCTCATGCAGGCCGCCGGGGAGGGTCGGCCGGGCCGCATGGCCGCGATCATCGGCCTCGAGGAGGGCCGCCTGCCCGAGCTGCTGGTGGCTGCCCGGCTGCACGGCACGTTCGGGGTCGCGAACCGCAACTCGCCCGGCCAGATCGTGGTGAGCGGCGAGCAGACGGCCGTGGAGGCGTCCCTCGCGATCGCCCGCGAGCTCGGGGCGCGGCGGGCGATCGAGCTGCCGGTGAGCGTGGCGGCCCACTCCCCGCTCATGGCCACTGCCGCCGAGGGGATGCGGGACGTGCTGGCCGAGGTGGAGTTCGCCGACCCGGACCCGCCGCTGCTCGCGAACGCGGACGGTCGCCTCCTCACGACCGCGGAGGGATGCCGGAACGAGCTCGTCGACCACCTCACCACGGGCGTCGACTGGACCGGCGCCGTCGAGCGAATGGTCGCGGCCGGCGTCGACACGTTCATCGAGATCGGCCCGGGGCGCGTGCTCTGCGGCCTCATCAAGCGGATCGCGCCGGACGTCGAGGCCATCGCGACGGACGATCCCGCGGCCCCTGATCGACTCGCGATCCCGCTTGCGACCACCGCCACCGCCTGATCGAGCCCACGCGCCCTTCCGACGCCCACCGACTGGAGATCCACGAGCACTGTGCGTACACCCGACTACACCCGCCGCGTCGCAGTCACCGGCCTCGGCGTCATCAGCCCCGTCGGCAACGACAAGCAGACGGCCTGGGACAACCTCGTGCGCGGCCGGAGCGGCCTCGGCGAGATCACGCGGTTCGACGCGAGTCGGTATGAGGCCAAGGTGGCCGGCGAGGTCAAGGGCTTCGAACCGACCGAATGGCTCGATGCGAAGGCGATCCGGCGGACCGAGGTCAGCCTGCAGTACGGCGTCGCCGCCGCGAAGCAGGCAGTCGCCGATTCGGGCTTCGAGATCGGCGACGAGAACCGGACCGAGGTCGGCGTCGTGTTCGGCTCGGGCGCGGGCGGCCAGCAGCTCATGATCGACAGCTGGCGCACGCTCCAGGAGCGCGGCCCGCGGGCGGTTCCACCGACGTTCATCGCCAACGGGCTCGTCGACTCGACGTCCGGGATGATCGCGATCGAGACCGGGGCCATCGGCCACAACATCTGCATCGTGTCAGCCTGCGCAACCGGGACGCACAACGTCGCGGAGGGTGCCGAGGCGATCCGCCGCGGCGACTGCATCGCGGTGATCAGCGGCTCGGCCGAGATGCCACTCCTCGAGGTCGCCCACGCGGGGTTCGGGAACATGCGCGGCCTGGGGATGCCCCGTCCCGGCGAGGGCCTCGAGACCGTGTCGCGCCCGTTCGACCTGACGCGCGACGGGTTCGTCCTCGGCGAGGGCGCCGGCTGCCTGTTCCTCGAGGACCTCGAGCTCGCGAAGGCGCGCGGCGCGCACATCTATGCCGAGGTCGTGGGCTACGGCTCGGCGGCGGACGGCTGGGACATGATCCAGCCGGTCGAGGGCGGCGCCGGCTCGGCCCGGGCGATGAAGATGGCGCTCGACCGACGCGGGGTGCCGGGCGACGAGGTGGACGTCATCAACCCGCACGGGACCTCGACACCGCTCGGCGACAAGCGCGAGGCCGAGGCGATCTGGACCGTGTTCGGCGAGCACACGCCGAAGATCGCGATCAGCGGGACGAAGTCGATGACCGGCCACATGATGGGCGCCGCCGGTTCGTTCGAGGCGTTCGCGACGGTCATGACCGTCGCCGAGCAATGCGTGCCCCCGACGGTCAACTATCGCGACCCCGACCCGGAATGCGACCTCTGGGTCGTCGCGGAGGCGACGCCGATGAAGGTGCGCTATGCCCTGTCGAACAACATCGGCCTGGGCGGCCACAACGGCGCGGTGATCTTCAAGCGCTACGACGGGGACTGAGGAGCGGCGGGCCAGTCGACGGTGCGCCGTCGGAGCGGTCCGCGTATCTCCGTGCGTGCGGCTGTCGACAACGGTCTTGCCCGCGATGCCCCTGGGGGCATCATCCCGATATCCGCGTTTCCGAGCACGGGAGCACGGTCTGTCCCGCCCGGATCGATGCCCGCCGGGGCATACACGTCATCGGTGGTCGTGGGTGCCGGTGGTCGACCGGAGGTGGTCGACTCCGAGGACGGCCATGATCGTTGCGACGCGCTCGAGTCGGAGACCCGGCGCCAGGCCGCGTTCGAAGCGCGAGATCGTCGTCTGGTCGACGCCCGAAAGCCGCTCGAGCTCCCGCTGGCTCAGGCCCTCCGCCACGCGCAGGTTGCGCCCGAGGAATCCGACGGTTCGCAGGAGCCGTGCCGTCGCAGGATGCGGAGTGCGGGCGTGATAGGGCACGCATCGGATTCAACCATCCGCCGATTGCCTGGGACTTCGCTGTCGATCGACCCGCGCTTCTGCCCAATCGACTCGAGCCGCCTGCGCTCGCACGTCATGTATGCCCCCTGGGGGCATCGAGTTGGCGTGCCGAAGCACCCTGTCTCCGTTCGCGCCTGGGTGATGCCCCGACGGGCATCAGCACCAGAAGTCTCTGCCCGCCGAGCCCTCTTCGCAGACCCGTCGGCGAGCGCGCCTTGCACCGGCGAGGAGGCACGCAGCACCCGGATACAATCCACGCACCCACGAAGTCCCGCGAGGTGATGCCAGCGTGCCACCCGGTACCGATCCTGCCCGCCGCGCCGTCGTGACCGGCCTCGGCGCGGTGACGCCGATCGGCAACGACGCGACGACCTTCTGGGAGAGCCTGCTCGCCGGGCGCTCCGGGGCCGGGCCGATCACCTCCTTCGATCCCACCGGCTTCGACGTGCGGATCGCCGCCGAGGTGAAGGACTTCGATCCGACGACGGCGATGGATCGCAAGATGGCGCGTCGGATGAGCCGCTTCATCCACTTCGGGATGGCCGCCGCGGTCGAGGCCGTCGACCACGCGGGGCTCGACTTCTCGGACTGGTCGCCGGACCAGCGGGATCGGGCTGCCGTCGTCCTCAACACCGGCGGCGGCGGCATGGAGCAGGTCATCGAGGGGACGGCGACCCTTGCGGCGAAGGGGCCCGGGCAGGTGAGCCCGTTCGCGATCCCGGCCCTGTCGGGCTCGATGGCCGCGGCCCAGGTGAGCATGCGCTACGCGATCACCGGACCGGTCATCACGCAGGTCGCGGCATGCGCGAGCAGCGTCATCGCGTTCCAGGACGCCCTCAGGCTCATCCGCTCGGGCGAGTGCGACGTCGTCATCGCGGGTGGGTCCGAGGCGGCGCTCCTGCCGATCGCCTTCGCGGCACTGGGCAACATGGGCGCCCTCTCGAAGCGGAACGACGACCCGACGCACGCCTCGCGTCCCTTCGACCGCGACCGGGACGGCTTCGTGTTCGGCGAGGGTGCAGCATGCGTCGTCATCGAATCGGTCGCCCATGCCCTCGACCGCGGCGCAGGCGACCGCATCCAGGCCGAGGTCATCGGGGCAGCGCTGACCGCCGACGCGTTCCACATCAGCGCGCCGGAGCCCACCGGGCGGGGCGCCGCCATGGCGATGACGCGGGCGATGCGGGACGCGGGGGTCGGGCCTGGGGATGTCGACTACGTCGTCGCCCACGGGACGTCGACGCCCCTCAACGACATCACCGAGACGCGGGCGATCAAATCGGCGTTCGGCGACCGCGCGGCGCGCGTGCCGATCAGCTCGCCGAAGTCGATGATCGGGCACCTCCTCGGCGCGGCCGCGGCCGCATCGGGCCTGACGGCGATCGGGGCGATCCGGGAGGGCTGGATCCCGCCGACCGCGAACCTCGAGAACCCCGACCTGCCCGAGTGCAACCTCGACTACGTCCCGCTCGTGAAGCGCAAGGCCCGCGTCGACACGGCGATGATCAACGGCTTCGGTTTCGGCGGGCAGAACGCGGTGGCGATCTTCCGGCGATTCGAGGGCTGACGACGGCGTCCTCGTACACTCCGGCGATGGCCGCCTGCCCGTCCTGTTCCGCGGCGAATCCCACGAACGCCCGCTTCTGCATGACGTGCGGCTCGGCGCTCCCGGGGGACCAAGACACCGCCGGCCGAACCGTGACGGCCGTCGATACCGAACGTCGACCGAACGGCCCGCGCGAGACCAGGCGGACCGTCACCGTCCTGTTCACGGATCTCGCGGATTCGACGGGCCTCGGCGAGCGGCTCGACCCGGAGTCCGTCCGGCGCGTCATCGAGCGCTACTTCGGGGCGATGCGCGACGTCATCGAGCGGCACGGCGGCACCGTCGAGAAGTTCATCGGCGACGCGATCATGGCCGTGTTCGGATACCCGACGCTCCACGAGGACGACGCGCTCCGGGCGGTGACCGCGGCGGACGAGATGCGCACTGCCCTCGATCGCCTGAACGTGGAGCTCGAGCGTGACTGGAACGTCCGGCTCGCGACGCGCACGGGCGTCAACACGGGCGAGGTCTTCGCGAGCGATCCGGACGACCCCTCGAGCGAGAGCACGTTCGTCACCGGCGACGCCGTGAACGTCGCGGCGCGACTCGAGCAGGCGGCCCAACCCGGCCACGTCCTCCTCGGGCCGGCGACCGCCCGGCTGATACGTGGCTCCGCCTCGACCGAGGCGCTCGCGCCGCTGGCGGTGCGCGGCAGGTCGGAAGCGATCGCCGCCCACCGGCTCGTCGGGCTCGGGTCCGTCGACCGGCTGCCGGAGCGCCGCATGACGTCACCGCTCGTCGGGCGCCACCGTGAGCTCCGGACCCTGCGCGATGCCTTCGACCGGTCGCGGGCTGCGAGCAGCTGTCATCTCGTGACGGTCCTCGGCGCACCGGGCGTCGGCAAGAGCCGGCTCGTCCGCGAGTTCCTCGACTCGCTGCGCGACGGGGCGACGGTCCTGCGCGGCCGGTGCCTCTCCTACGGCGAGGGGATCACGTACCGTGCCGTGGCCGAGACGATCCGCGCGGGTGCCGGACTCGCCGATGGGGAGGACGCGGCGGAGAGCCGGCGGCGGCTCCTCGAGGTCCTCGCCGGGCAGCGGCGCGCGGACGCGGCCGCGGACGGCCTGCTCGGGGCGCTCGGCGTGGATGGCTCGGCGGCCCGCGCGGAGGAGATCGCCTGGGCGACACGGCGACTGTACGAGACGCTCGCGGCCGAACGTCCGCTCGTCGTCGTCCTCGACGACCTCCACTGGGCCGAGGCCACGCTGCTCGACCTCGTCGCGGGGGTCGCCGACTGGAGCCGCAACGCCCCGATCCTCGTCGTCGGCATGGCGAGGCCCGACCTCCTCGACATCCGTCCGAGGTGGGGCGCCGGGAAGCGGAACGCGACGACGACGCTGCTCGAGCCGCTCTCGACGGAGGACGCGGCGCAGCTGGCGACGAACCTGCTCGGTGGGTCGCACGTGCCCGAGGACGTCGCCGGCAGGATCGCCGACGCAGGCGAGGGCAACCCGCTCTTCGTCGAGGAGCTCGTGGCGATGCTCGTCGACGAGGGCCGGCTGCGCCGTGGCGGCGACGGGTGGGTCCCCGTCGACGATCTCGCGGATCTCGTCGTCCCGCCTTCGATCGCGGCGCTCATCTCCGCGAGGATCGACCGGCTGGCCGCGGGCGAGCGCGATGCGATCGAGCGGGCGTCCGTCGTCGGCAAGCAGTTCTCGCTGGACGCTCTCGCGGAGCTGACGCCAGCCGAAGAGCGGCCGGCGCTACCGACGCAGCTGGCGACGCTCGTCCGCCGGGAGCTCATCCGCCCGGACGTCGACGGCTCCCCGTCCGACGGAGGGTTCCGGTTTCGCCACCTGCTCGTCCGCGACGCGGCGTACGGCGGCATGCCCAAGGCCGAGCGGGCGGACCTGCATGAGCGGTTCGTCGCGTGGCTGCGACGGACCTCCGGCGACCGGCCCGAGTCCGAGGAGACGATCGCCTACCACCTCGAGCAGGCGGCCACCTACCGGTCGCAGCTGAACCCCGGCACCGACCGGCCCGCAGCACTCGCGCGCCGTGCAAGTGACCTGCTCTGGGGAGTCGGCATCCGGGCACGCGACCGCGGCGATGCGCGGAGCGCGGTGCGGCTGCTGTCACGATCGGCCGACCTGACGGGGTCAGGCCGCCAGGAGCGCACGGGCCGGCTCGTCGAGCTGTCGGCCGCGCAGTTCGCCGTCGGGGAGCTGGAGTCTGCCGCCGGATCCGCCGGCTCGGCGCTGGCCGATGCCGAGGGACGCGGCGACGCCGTGGGCGCCTGGCATGCGCGGATCGCGGCCCTCGTCGTCAAGGACGCGATGGACCCGTCGGTGATCG
>VBHW01000382.1 GCA_005881055.1 Chloroflexota bacterium | reverse complement strand
CATCTTCCCCTAGCGTTGGAGCGTAACGAGCACGGCATCTCCGGACGATCCTCATCCGGGCCGGAGGGTTGCGCCCACGTTGCAGGTGGCGAGGATCCGGTTCCCGCGCGGCCGGTTGACCCCCCTCGATTCGGCCAACTACACTCCGGCTGGCCCAGCGGCACCTCCTCGGTGGCGCGCGATGCGGCCGGGTCGTCCAACCTGTCCCGGAGGAACAGTCCCTCGGTGGAGACCGGACCCAGTATTCGCGGCGCCGATCCATCGGGCGCCGCGCCCATGCTCCCGGTCCGCGCTCGTTGAGCGGTCGGCGATCGGCCTGAATCCGGGCTGATCGCGCCACGCGGCGGGCAGGACCGCCCGCGAGGTGGCAGATGCTCTACCTGAGCCAGGTGATCGGCCGGCCGGTGCGCGACCGGCAGGACGAGCCGATGGGCAAGGTCGCCGACCTCATCGTCGCCGTCGGCGACCCCTATCCGCCGGTGACCGGCATCGTGGTCGAGACCGAAGGTCGCAGGATCTTCGTGCCGTGGTCGTCCGTCGCCTCGCTCGACGCTACCGGCGCACGACTGCGGACGCGGACGATCGACATCGAGAAGTTCCGGGCGCGGCCCGACGAGATCCAGCTCCGAACCGATCTCCTCGACAAGCAGATCGTCGACATCGACGGGCGGAAGGTCGTCCGGGTCAACGACGTCCGGCTCGACCCCTCGGGCGAGGCCCTGCGTCTCGTGGCAGTCGACGTCGGGGGCGCCGGCCTCCTTCGACGGCTCGGCATGGAGGATCCGTTCCGCACGATCGCGCGAAACCTGCGCGTGCCTGTGCCCGAGAAGTACATCGATTGGGAAGACGTCGACCCCGTCGAGACGTCGATCGCGTCGATCAAGCTGCGGGTGCCCCACGGCGGCCTGGCCGAGCTCCACCCGGCGGACCTCGCGACGATCATCGACCAGCTCGCGCCGCGCGACCGCGCCGGAGTGCTCGCGTCCCTCGACGACGAGGCAGTCGCCGACGCGATGGAGGAGATGGAGCCCGACACGCAGGTCGAGGTCCTCGAGGACCTGGAGCCGGCACGGGCAGCAGACATCCTCGAGGAGATGAGCCCGGACGATGCGGCCGACCTCGTGGCCGACCTCTCCGAATCGGCCCGCGACGAGATCCTCGCGCTCATGGAGCGTGAGGAGGCGGCCGAGGTGGAGCAGCTCCTCGGCTACCCGGAGGACACGGCCGGCGGAATCATGACGACCGAGTTCGTGTCGATCCCGGCGCACCTCGACGCGGCGGCCACGATCGACCGGCTGCGCGAGCTCGAGCCTGACGCCGAGACGATCTACTACGTCTACGTCACCGACGACGACGGCCGGCTCGTCGGCGTCCTCTCGCTGCGCGACCTCATCGTGGCGCCGCCGCACACCCCGATCTCCGAGGTGATGATCCGGGAGCCGGTCGCGGTCGGCGTCCTCGCCGACCAGGACGAGGTCGCGGAGGTCGTCGCCCACTACAACCTGCTCGCCGTACCGGTCGTCGACGACGAGGGGCGGCTCGCGGGGATCGTCACGGTCGACGACGCGATCGACACGGTCCTGCCCACCGCGTGGAAGAAGCGGTTGCCGCGATTGTTCGCGCGATGAGGCCGA
>VBHW01000044.1:12488-15948 GCA_005881055.1 Chloroflexota bacterium | reverse complement strand
ACCGGGATCACCGAGCCGATCGAGTTCGCCTTCATGTTCGTCGCGCCGGTGCTTTACGGCCTCCACGCCGTGCTCACGGGCATCTCCGCATTCGTGACGATCTCGCTCGGAATCCGTGACGGGTTCACGTTCTCGGCGGGCGCGATCGACTACCTCATCAACCTTCCGATAGCCACGAACCCGCTTCTGCTTCTAATCGTAGGAGTCGTTTTCGCGGTGATCTACTACTTCTCGTTCGTGTTCATCATCCGGGCCCTCGACGTGCCCACACCGGGCCGCGAGCCAGAGCCGGTCGAAGAGTTCGGGGAGGTCGCTCCCGCGCCGGTCGGCGCCTGACCCCTCGTTCGCCCCGGAGGGTGGCCGGCACCGCCGGCCACCCTCTTCATCCGGCGTCCGGCGCCGGAGCCGATCTCCTGGAGGAGGGGCATGGAAGACAAGGCCCGCGCGTACATCGAGGCCCTGGGCGGGGCCGAGAACATCAAGGACATCGAGGGGTGCATCACCCGGCTCCGCGGGACGGTGGTCGATCCCTCGAAGATCAACGCGCAGCAGCTCACCCGCCTCGGCGCGATCGGCCGCCCGATCGTCATCGGGAAGGGCGTCCAGGTCGTCGTCGGCACGTACGCCGAGCTCATCGGGAGCGCGATGAACGACATCCTCAAGCAGCGGTGACGCGGATCGACGTCCTCGCCCCGATGAGCGGCAGCGTCGTCCCGATCGAGGAGGTCCCCGACCCGGTGTTCGCCGAACGGATGCTCGGCGACGGCGTCGCGGTCGATCCCGTCGAGGGCGTCGGCGTCGCACCCGTCTCGGGCCGGCTCGTCGTCTTCCACAGCGCCGGTCATGCGTTCGCGGTCGAGGAGGCGACCACTGGCGTCGCGGTGCTCGTCCACGTCGGGCTCGACACGGTGGAGATGCACGGCGAGGGCTTCGAGCGGCTCGCGGAGGCGGGCCAGGACGTGACGGCGGGCCAGGAGATCGTGCGCTTCGACCTGGCGGCGATCGAGGCAGCCGGCCATGCGGCACGATCGCCGATCGTCCTCCCGCAGCTCGAACCGAGCGCTCGCGTCACCGTGACCGGCGCCGATCGCGTGCAGGCCGGGCGGGACGTGATCCTCTCCGTCGAGCTCCCGGACGGCGAGCGCGCCCCGAGCGCCTGAGCACCGTGGCGACGCGCGTCACGCCACCGCGCGCGCTCCGCGGCACGCCAGCCTCGGCGGGCATCGCCGTCGGACCCTGGGTCGTGATCCGGCCACAGCCGCTGCCGGTCGGCGGGCGCATCGATCCGGCCGCTCCGGGCGTGGCGGCCGCCGAGATCGACCGGTTGACCGCGGCGACTGCCGCCAGTGCGCGTGACCTGGAGGCGATCGCACGGGACGTCGCCGCCGCGGGCCACCCCGACGAGGGCGAGATCTTCGACGCACAGGCCGCGATGGCCCTCGATCCGGCGCTCGCCTCGCTGGCGGCCGATCGCATCCACGCGGGCGAGGATGCGATCGGGGCCGTCCTCGCGGCCGCCCAGAGCCTCGCCGACCAGCTGGCGAGCCTCGGGGACGACCTGCTCGCCGCCCGTTCCGCCGACGTCGTCGACGTGGGATCGCGGATCGCCCGGCGGCTCGCCGGGGCGATCGAGGCGGGTCCGACGCTGGGTCGACCGTCGGTCGTCGCCGCCCACGACCTGGCGCCGTCGACCACGGCGGCCCTGCCCCGCGACCGGCTCCTCGGGCTCGCGCTCGAGGGCGGCTCGCCGACCGCCCACGCGGCGATCCTCGCCCGCGCCTACGGGATCCCGGCGGTCGTCGGAGCGGCGGGACTGCTCGATGCGCTGGCCGAGGCCGGGACGCACGGCGTCGAAGGAGACTCGATCGCTCTCGATGGCGGGACGGGCGAGATCATCGTCGCACCCGACGCCGCGACGCTCGAGGCATTCGAGCGCCGCCGGTCCGTCGCGGACGCCGAGTCGCGAGCCGCGTTCGAGGAGTCGGTCCTCGATGCGGTCACCCGCGACGGCACGGCCATCGAGCTCCTCGCGAACATCGGCACGCCGGCCGAGAGCAGCCGTGCGGTCGCCCTGGGCGCCCGCGGCGTCGGCCTGTTCCGGACCGAGTTCCTGTTCATGGAGCGGCGGGCCGAGCCGTCCGAGGAGGAGCAGCTCGCCGCGTATCGCGAGGTGCTCGTCGCGTTCGCACCGCATCCCGTGACGATCCGCCTCCTCGACGCCGGCGGCGACAAGCCGATTCCGTACCTGCCGATCGCGTCGGAGGCCAACCCGTTCCTCGGCGTCCGGGCGCTCCGCCTCGCGGCAGACCGGCCGGCACTGTTCGTCCGGCAGCTGCGGGCGATCCTGCGCGCCGCGGCGACGCCGGGGATCGGCCCCGTGAAGGTCATGGCGCCGATGGTCGCCGACGCCGGCGACGCGGACCTGCTCCTCGATCTGCTCGGCACTGCCCGGGACGAGCTGGTCGAGGCAGGCATCGATCAGGGCGCCATCAGCGTCGGCGCGATGCTCGAGATCCCCTCGTCGATCCTCGTGGCCGACACGTACCTCGAGCGGCTGGGGTTCGCGAGCCTCGGCACGAACGACCTGCTCCAGTACACCGTCGCGATCGACCGCGGCAATCCGGCCCTCGCGCGCTACCAGGATCCGTTGCACCCGGCGCTCCTGCGGCTCGTCCGTTCGGCGGTCGAGTCGGCCGAGCGGGCCGACGCCGAGCTGTCGGTGTGCGGCGAGATGGCCGGCGATCCGGTCGCGGCCGTGGGCCTCGTCGGCCTCGGGGTCCGGCGGCGCGCGATCCGCTCGGTGGACCTCGACGACGCCCGGGCGTCTGCCGAGGCCGCGCTCGACGATGCATCCGCGCAAGCCGCTCGATCCCGGTTCGAGGCCCTGCTGGAGGGCTGACGTCAGCCCGGGTCGTCCCTGTGGTTGTCCTAGGCGCCTTTGGCGCCCTCGGCGCCCTCGCCGATGCCGCTCTCGACGAGCTCGCGCAGCGACCGCAGCGCCTCATCGGCGTCTGGGCCTTCCGCCGTTAGGCGGATCCGGTGGCCGCGTTCGACGCCCTTCGACAGCACGAGGATGAGCGACTTCGCGTCCACCGGCGGCCCCTCCCGATCGAGGTTCTCGATCGTGACGCGCGCCGCGCAGGCTCCCGCGGCCCGGGCGAAGAGCATCGCCGGGCGCGCGTGGAGGCCTGTCGGGTTCTGCACCACGAGCTCGATGGACGGCATCGCGTGCCTACGAACCGTGCCGCGCGGGCGAGGTGCCGGCCGAGCGGACCGGGAGTCCGAGCGCCGCGAGGTCCACGCGCAGCCGCTCGGGCTCGACGAACCGGCGCGCGATCATCCCGATCTCCCGGGCGGCCTCGACGTTGGCGGGCGAGTCGTCGATGAAGACCGTCGTTGCCGGGTCGAGCTGGAACGCGTCGAGCAGGTGCCGGAATGCGCGCGGGTCGGGCTTTGCCAC
>VBHW01000044.1:1083-12416 GCA_005881055.1 Chloroflexota bacterium | reverse complement strand
CTCAACGCGTAGAGCGGCAGGCCGGCGTCATGGAGCTCACCGAGGATGTCGACGACCGGTTCGATCGGACCGCCGAGCATCTCATCCCAACGCTCGCGGTATGCCGCGATGAGGTCGCGGTGGTCGGGATGGGCGCGCGTGAGCGAGGCGACGGCCTCCGACCATGGTCGGCCGGCGTCCTGCATCGCGTTCCACTCCTGGGTGGTGACCCGCGCGAGGAAGTCCTCCATCGCCGCCTCGTCGCCCGGGAACAGCTGCCGGTAGAGGTGGCGCGGGTCCCAGTCGATGAGGACGCCGCCGAGATCGAACACCGCGGCGGCGACGACCGGCTCCGCCGTCCGGCGGCGGCGGGGGCCGCGATCGGCGCGGGAAGTAGGGACGAACTGCTCCGTGGACACGGTCGTCCATGGTAGCCCCGCCGGGGATCGCGTCAGCCTGCGCCTGCGAGCACCCCGATCTCTTCGGCAGCGCCGTCCGCGCTCGGCGGCGGGCTCGTTTCCTCACCGCCCCGGCGCCGGGCGAGCTCGGCGAGCAGCGCCCTGACCTGGTCGGGCCCGGCCACCCGGAACCCCGCCCGGGTGCGGCCGGCACCCACCCTGATCGTGATCGCCGACGGCGGCGCGGCGGCGAACATGTCCTCGTCGGTCGCATCGTCCCCGGCGATGAGGAGGCGTGTCGCCGGTGCCGACTCGACGAGCTCATGGACGAGCACGCCCTTGTGGACGGCGGCTTCCCTGACCTCGAGCACGCGATTCCCGTCCACGACCGACGCGCCCGATCCCGGGACCGCTCGCAACTCGCGCCGGAGCGCCCGGCGGAGCTCCTCCGCACCGCGTTCCCCGAGAGCCGGATCCGCATTCCGGTAGTGCCAGGCGAGCGACGCGTCCTTCTCCTCGACGAACGAGCCGGGGACCTCCTGCGTCCGCGCCTCCATCCGGTGGCGGACGCTCTCGAGCCACGTCGGCCTGCTCCGCATCTTCGGAGTCCAGGCAGGCTGTCCCGGGAAGCGCGACCAGAGCCCGTGCTCGGCGTGGAGACCCAGCGGCAGGTGGCCGAGCCAGCGCTCGAGGTCCTCGCGACGTCGCCCGCTCGTAACGTGGACGGTGACCTCGGGCAACCCGGCGAGCGTCGCCAGGAGCCGGAGCGTGTCGTCGTCCGGCCACGCATCCTCCGGTCGAGGCTTCAACGGCACGAGCGTGCCGTCGTAGTCGAGGAGGAGCGTCAGCGGCCGCCGCCCGTCCCTCTCGAGCTCGGCGAGGATCTCGGCGGGTCGCACCGCGTCCTCGAGGCCGTCGCTCGCCGAGGCGAGGCGGACGGCACGGCGGTGCTCGGCACGGAGCGTGCCCAGGAAGTCGCCCGCCCATGCGAGGACGTCGTGATCGAGGACCCGCGTGCGGAGGCCGCGCATCCGCTCGTGGCGCTCGTCTGCCCGCATCGAGAGCGCGTGGCGGACGGCCGCGGCGACGCCATCGACGTCGTACGGGTTGACGAGCAGCGCTCCGGACATCTCCGCCGCAGCCCCGGCGAACTCGCTGAGGACGAGGACGCCGTCGTCGTCGACGCGGCTCGCGACGAACTCCTTCGCAACCAGGTTCATGCCGTCTCGCAACGGCGTCACGAGCGCGACCGTCGCGGCCCGGTACAGGGCGACGAGCCGCTCGCGGGACATCGACCGGGCGATGTAGCGGATCGGGTCGTCGCCGAGGGTCGCGAACCGCCCGTTGATCCGGCCGACGAGCTCGTCGACGTCGCGCCGGTACTCGCGGTAGGCGCCGACGGCCTCGCGCGAGGGCGCCGCGACCTGGATGAGCCGGACGCGGCCGCGCAGGCTCGGATAGCGCTCCAGGAGCCGCTCGAACATGAGCAGGCGGCGCGGGATCCCCTTCGTGTAGTCGAGCCGGTCGACCGAGACGATGAGCCGGACGTTCCCCGACGTGCGCCGCACCCGGGCGGCCTCCGCAGTTACCGCGTTCTCACGAGCGAGCCGGTCGTACGCCGCCGCGTCGATGCCCATGGGGAACTCGCCGACCCGCACGGAACGGCCGTCGATGCGAACCCGGTTCCCGCGCGTCTCACAGCCGAGGATGCGTGCCGCCGAGCTGAGGAAATGGCGGGCGTAGGACGCCGTGTGGAACCCGACGAGCGTCGCCCCGAGCATCCCCTGCAGCAGTTCGCCGCGCCAGGGCAGGACGCGGAACAGCTCGGACGACGGGAACGGCACGTGACAGAAGAACCCGATCGCGGCATCCGGGAGGCGCCGCCGGACGAGCGCGGGCACGAGCATGAGCTGGTAGTCGTGCACCCAGATCGTGTCGCCGGGCCGGTGCTGGGCGACGATCGCGTCGGCGAACCGCTCGTTGACCCGACGGTAGGTCTCCCAGCCGCGTGGGTGCATCGGCAGACGATCGACCTCGTAATGGAGCAGCGGCCACAGGACGCCGTTCGAGAACGACTCGTAGTAGCGCTCGACCTCGCCCGCCGTGAGCTCGACGGGCACGCAGCGAAGCTCCGCCAACCTGGTCCCGAGGGCGTCCCGCGCCGCCGTATCAAGCCGCCACGTCTCGCCCGGCCAGCCGATCCACAGGCTCCCTTCCCGCTCGTGGAGGCCGCGGAGCCCGGTCGCAAGGCCCCCGGTGCTCTCGGAGACGACGAGCTCCCCGCGCTCCGTGCGGGCAGAGATCGGCAACCGGTTGGCGACAAGGATCAGTCGCCCAGTGTGGGGCTCACGCCCGCTGGATCGCATCGCGCCTCCTGCCGCGCGGCGCGCGTGGCGGGCCGCGGCGGGCAACTGGGAGGAGTAAGCCTAGGCCCGGTCGCGAGAGACCGTCAAACGGTCCAGGTCAGAGTTGGTGGCCGAATTTGCGTGCACGGAGAATTGGGTCGCGTTCGAGGGGATTGTAGAGGGTTAGCAGCGACATAACTCGCCGCAACTAGGGAGCCGCGTGCGGGCGGCGTCGGCCATGGCGGGCGCAGGCCACCGATTCGGCCGTCGGCTCCGGGTGGATTTTGCTGTGGGCGCAAAGATGGCCGCATCCCGCTCGTACCAGCGGCGGGACCGGTGCGTGCGCGAGCGCCCGCGTCCCGCCCGTAGACTCGACCTGCGATGGACAACCCGACGCTCGCCCTCGTCGCGCTCCTCGCGGTCGCGTTCGGCGGCGCGACCCTGCTCGCCATCACCCGCGGCCGGGCACTCGACCGTCTCATTGGGATCCTCGACGTCGGCCCGGCGGGCGACGTCGACGTGGCGGCGCGGGCAGCCGTCCAGGCGCGGGACAGCGCGGTCTGGGCGGCGCGGGGAACGAACGAGGACCTCGCCCACATCATCAACCTCATCGGGTCCGGGATCGTCCGGCTGGACGACCACCTGGTCGTGTCGCTCGCGAACGAGGCCGCGGACACGTTCCTCGGCCGTGGACGAGGCGAGCTCAACGGCCTGTCCGCGATCGAGGCGCTCGGTGACCACCGGATCGAGGCCATCGCGACACGGGCCCGCGACGTGGGCTGGGCGAACGGGGAGGTGACGCGCTCGAGCGGCCAGACGCTCGTGGTCCGCGTTCGGCGATCGCCGGTCGAGGGGTTCTGGATGGTCATGGAGGACGTCTCGGAGCTGCGCCGCCTCCAACGGATCCGCACGGAGTTCATCGACAACCTCTCCCATGAGCTGCGGACGCCTCTGACGAACGTCCGCCTCCTCACCGAGTCGCTCGCACGCGACCTCGAGCGGATCGACCTCCCGTCCCGTGTGCGCGACGGGATCCTGAAGATCGACGTCGAGTCGGGCCATCTCGTCCAGATGGTCAACGAGCTGCTCGATCTGTCCACGATCGAGCAGGGCACGGTGCCGCTCCACCTCGACGCTGTCGACGTCGGCGCGGTCGTCCGGGGCTCGATCGACCGGATCCGGCTGTTCGCGGATCGCCAGGGGGTGCCGCTCGAGGGTGCCGTCCCGGGCGACCTGCCGCCGGTCCGCGGCGACGAGGAGCGCCTTGGCCAGCTGCTCGTCAACCTGCTCCACAACGCCGTCAAGTTCTCCGGCCAGGGCGAACCCGTCGTCGTGCGGGCGAGGCGCGACCGGGACGCGATCGTGCTGTCGGTCGAGGACCACGGGGTCGGCATCCCGAGGGCGGAGGTCGACCGCGTCTTCGAGCGCTTCTACAAGGTCGACAAGGCGCGCGTCCGGGGCCGGGGCGGCACGGGGCTCGGGCTCTCGATCGTGCGCCATATCGCCGAGACGCATGGAGGCCGCGTCTGGGTCGAGAGCACCGAGGGCCGCGGCTCGACGTTCTTCGTCAGGCTCCCGATCGGCGAGACCGCCTGACGGCGCGCGCTGTCGGCAGCGGCCGGGTCACGCCGGGATGCGCGGCTTCCGGGCCCTGATGATGGCGCCGAACATGCCGTCGGCAACCGCGTGCGTCGGCACGACGTCGATGTCGCCGAGGCCGGCGGCGCGAAGCTCGGCGCGGTACTCCCCGAACGACAGGGCGCCCGCGATGCACCCGACGAGCGAGCCGCGCTCGGCGCGCTGCTCGACCGTCAGTCGGTCGTCCGCGACGACGTCGCTGACCCCGACCCGGCCGCCGGGCCGGAGGACCCGCGCGATCTCCCGGAAGACGGCCGGCTTGTCGGCCGCGAGGTTGATGACGCAGTTGCTGATCACGACGTCGACGGCCGCATCGGGCAGCGGGATCGCCTCGATGTAGCCCTCCAGGAACTCGACGTTCGTCGCGCCCGCGTCCGCGGCGTTCCGGCGGGCGAGCCCGAGCATCTCCCCGGTCATGTCGAGGCCGTAGGCACGACCCGTGGGTCCGACGCGGGCGGCCGACAGGAGGACGTCGATGCCGCCGCCGGAGCCGAGGTCGAGGACGACCTCGCCGGGCCGGAGGTCCGCGACCGCCGTCGGGTTGCCACAGCCGAGGGAGGCGAGGACAGCAGCGTCCGGGAGCGCGGAGCGGTCTCCCTCGGAGTACAGGGCCGGCCCGAAGATCGTCTCCTGGCCTTCTGCCACGCACCCACAGCCGTCGCCGCAGCAGGCCGTGTGAGGGGCGCCGGGATCGAGGACCCTCAGCGCGCTCGCGGCGTAGGAGGCACGGACGGCCTCATGGATCGACTCGGTCATCGGATCTCCTCGCAATTCGGTCCGGCTGCCGGCCTCCCAGCCGAGGCCCTCGCCGCTTGCGGTATTGATACTTGTCGAAATCGAGACTTGTCAATACCATATCGCCGATGAAGCGCCAGACCGATCCCGACGTGCGGCTCCTCCAGGGCGCGGCCGACCCGACGCGCCTGGCGATCCTCCGCCAGCTGACGGCGGACGGGACGGTCTGCGCGTGCGAGTTCACGGCCTGCTGCGAGGTGGGCCAGCCGACCGTCTCCCACCACCTGCGCGTCCTCCGGGAGTCCGGCTGGGTGCGCGCCGAACGGCGTGCCTCGTGGGTCTACTACTCGATCGAGCCGAAGGCCGTCGCGCGGTTCCGCGAGCTTGCAGGCGGGCTCGAGGCGGGAGGCGGATCGCCCTTCGCTCCGGCCGCGGCCACCGCGGCGAACGCTGCCGCGGGGCGGCGCCTGCCGGTCGTCCAGCCGGCCTGAGGGTCCGGCCCGACGCTCAGGCCTCGACGAGCTCGATCCGCTCGCGCATGAGCGGCAGGGCGACCGTGAACGTCGTCCAGCGGCCCACGGCGCTCTCCACGGTGATCTCGCCGCCGTGCTGCTCGACGATGTGGCGGGTGCCGGCCAGGCCGACGCCGGTGCCGCTCGTCCCGGCCGCGTTCGAGCCGCGGTAGTAGGGCTCGAAGACCTTCCGCCACTCGGGTTCGGGGATCCCGATCCCGTGGTCGCGCACGGTCAGGACAGCCCACTCCTGCCCCTCCCGCTCGGTGTGGGACGCAGTCATGACGACCTCCCCACCGCGCGGGCTGTACTTCACGGCATTCGAGAGAAGGTTCGCGATGACCCGCTCCATCCGGGCCTCGTCCCAGTCGCCGACGAGCCGCGGTCGTTCGGCCTCGACGCGAATGACGTGGCGCGGGCTCATCTTCTGGTACTCGGCGCCGAGCCGGCGGGTGATCTTGACGAGGTCCGCCGGTCCGAGGTCGAGCTCGACCGGCTGGCCCATCCGCAGGCGGGTGACGTCGAGGAGCTCGTCGACGAGCCGGACGAGCTGCGTCGTGCTCTCGTCGATCGACTGGAGGCCCTCCTCGACCTCGGAGCCGCCGGACGCTTCGCCGCGTGCGAGCGCACGCTGGAGGCGGTTGGCCCGGCCCATGATGATCGTGGCCGGCGTCTTGAGGTCGTGCGAGACCGCGGCGAGGAATTCGTCCTTCTGCCGTTCCAGGTCGCGCAGCGGACCGATGTCCTGGAAGACCGCGACACCTCCGACTCGCACGCCGAGCGCGTCGCTCAACGGCGCGCTGTTGACGAGAATCGGCACGTCGCGTCCGGACACCTCGTTGGCGACGATGAGCTGCTCGCCAAGCACGACCTCCCGCCCGAAGACCGCCCTCGCGAGCGGCGTCTCCTCCGCCGGGCAGGGCGACCCGTCGATGTGGCGAACGGCCGACGCGCGATCGTCGAGCGGGATGACCGTCGCGGGGACGATGCCCATGATCTGGCCGGCGGCCGCGTTGCTGAGGTAGATGTCCCCAAGGGCATCGGCGATGAGGATTCCCTCGGGCATGACGTCCACGACCTGGCGGAGTCGGGCGAGGCCCGCCTCGGCCTCCGCGCGGGCGGCCTGCTCACGGAGTAGCTGCTCGCTGCGGATGCTCGCGGCGATCGCGTCGAGGACGATCCCGATGCTCTCGGTCAGCTGCTCGAGGAAGTCGAGGTGCGTTTCGCTGAACCCAACGAACGACGCGAGCTCGATGACCGCCCTCGTCTCGCCCTCGGTGACGACGGGCAGGATGACGATCGAGAGCGGCGCCGCCGCCCCGAGACCGGAGGTGATCTCGACGTAGTTCGGAGGCACCGCGGTGAGGAGGATCCGGCGCCGGTCCCGCGCGCACTGGCCGATGAGCCCCTCGCCGATCCGCAGGCGGGCCGGCGCATCGGGCGCCGCGTAGCTCGCGAGCAGGCTGAGCACGGTCGTCTCGGCCTCGTTCTCGACGATGTAGAAGACGCCGCGCTGGGTGCCGACGAGCGGCGCCAGCTCGGACAGGATGAGGCGGCCCATCTCGCGCAGGTCGCGCTCACTCTGGAGGAGCGCTCCGAACCGGGCGAGGTTCGTCTTGAGCCAGTACTGCTCGACGTTCTTCTCCGTCGTCTCGCGCAGGTTGCGGATCATCTCGTTGATGTTGTCCTTGAGGAGCTCGACCTCGCCCTCGAGCTCCATCGAGATCGACCGCGAGAGGTCGCCCCGCGCGACCGCGGTCGCGACCTCGCTGATCGCCCGGACCTGCGTCGTGAGGTTCGCAGCGAGCTGGTTGACGTTGTCGGTGAGGTCGCGCCACGTCCCTGCCGCACCGGGCACCTCGGCCTGGCCGCCCAGCTTGCCCTCGATGCCGACCTCGCGGGCGACGGTCGTCACCTGATCGGCGAAGGTCGCGAGCGTGGCAGTCATCGCGTTGATCGTGTCCGCCAGCTCGGCGATCTCGCCCGCCGCCTGGAGCGTGACCTTGCGGCTCAGGTCGCCTTCGGCCACCGCCGCGACCACGCGGGCGATGCCGCGGACCTGGTCCGTGAGGTTGCTGGCCATCGTGTTGACGTTGTTCGTGAGGTCCTTCCAGACGCCGCCGACTCCCTTCACGTCGGCCTGGCCGCCGAGCTTCCCCTCGGTGCCCACTTCGTGAGCGACGCGCGTGACCTCGGACGCGAACCCATTGAGCTGGTCGACCATCGTGTTGATCGTGTCCTTCAGCTCGAGGATCTCGCCCCGGACGTCGACCGTGATCTTCTTGGACAGGTCGCCCTTCGCGACCGCCGTCGTCACCTCGGCGATGTTGCGCACCTGGGCGGTGAGATTGCCGGCCATCGAGTTGACGCTGTCCGTGAGGTCCTTCCACGTGCCGGCGACCCCACGCACGTCGGCCTGGCCGCCGAGCACGCCCTCGGTGCCGACCTCGTGGGCGACCCGGGTGACCTCGCGGGCGAGGGCGTTGAGCTGGTCGACCATCGTGTTGATCGTGTCCTTCAGCTCGAGGATCTCGCCCCGGACGTCGACCGTGATCTTCTTGGACAGGTCGCCCTTCGCGACCGCCGTCGTCACCTCGGCGATGTTGCGGATCTGGGTGGTCAGATTGCCGGCCATGGAGTTGACGTTGTCGGTGAGGTCCTTCCACGTCCCGCCGACGTCACGGACGTAGGCCTGGCCGCCGAGCTTGCCCTCGGTGCCGACTTCACGAGCGACGCGGGTGACCTCCGAGGCGAACCCGTTGAGCTGGTCGACCATCGTGTTGATCGTGTTCTTCAGCTCGAGGATCTCGCCGCGGCCCTCGACGGTGATCTTCCGGCTCAGGTCGCCGTTCGCCACGGCCGTCGTCACGTCCGCGATGTTGCGAATCTGGCTCGTCAGCTGGCCTGCCATGAGGTTGACGTTGTCGGTGAGGTCCTTCCACGTCCCGCCGACGTCACGGACGTAGGCCTGGCCGCCGAGCTTGCCCTCGGTGCCGACCTCGCGATCGACGCGGGTGACCTCGGAGGCGAACCCGTTGAGCTGGTCGACCATCGTGTTGATCGTGTTCTTCAGCTCGAGGATCTCGCCGCGGCCCTCGACGGTGATCTTCCGGCTCAGGTCGCCGTTCGCCACGGCCGTCGTCACGTCCGCGATGTTGCGAATCTGGCTCGTCAGCTGGCCTGCCATGAGGTTGACGTTGTCGGTCAGGTCCTTCCACGTGCCCGCCACCCCGGGGACGACCGCCTGGCCGCCGAGGCGGCCCTCCGTGCCGACCTCGCGCGCGACGCGTGTCACCTCACTGGCGAACGCGTTGAGCTGGTCGACCATCGCGTTGACGTTGCGACCTGTCCGCATGAACGCGCCACGCAGCGGGCGCCCGTCGATCTCCGTCGCCATCCGCTCGGAGAGATCGCCCCGGGCGACGGCCTCGAGGACCCGGCCAACCTCGGCCGTGGACTCCGTGAGATCGGCGATGAGCTCGTTGATCGCCTCTATCTGGCGAGCCCACGCGCCACTGACCTCGCCGATCGAGGCGCGCTGGCCGACCCGCCCCTCGCGGCCGACGACCCGGGTGATCCGGTCGAGCTCGGTCGAGACGCGCTCGTTCAGCTCGGCGACGTCGTTGATGCCGTCCGCGATCTCGCCGAGGACGCCGGACTGGCCGGCCGGCAGGCGGACGGAGAAGTCGCCCCGGCGTAGCTTCCGGAGCGCCTGGACGACGGCCCGTTCGTCGACTACGTCAGGCCGCGTATCCGCGCGTGCGGCCATCAGCGATTGCCCTCCGAAAAGCGCATCGTCGCAATGGGCTGACTGTACCGGCTCGAAGGGCCGCGCCACAGCACTGGATGTTGCAGTCTCGTTGAGGGTGCCCAGACGGGGCATGCCAAATTCGCATCACGGGCGGTTTACAGCTTCCGGCGAGCCCCCCAGGTCACCCGGGAGGTCAGGTCAGCTGGCGGGTGCCTCGACGTGGTCGCGCCAGCGATGCTCGGGGCGGTAGCCGAGGACCGAGCGCGCCCGGTCGATCGCGAGGAGCGTCTCGTGGCCCGCGACGGCCCGCCGCATCGGGACCGTGGGATAGACCTCCGCCATGAGGTCGGCGCTCGGACGCGTCATGACGGTGTCGTCCGCGGCAATGATGCAGACGTCCGCGCCCGCGACCGGCGCGTCGAGGGCCGCCCGGATCGCACCGGCGACGTCCCGGGCATCTACGTAGCCCCACAGGTTCCACTTGCGGAGGAGCGGGTCGTCCCAGAACGACGGGAAGCTCGCGTAGTCGTCCGGTTCCATGATGTTCGAGATGCGCAGCCCGACGAACGGGATGCCGCTCCGCCGGGCGGCCTGGGCAGCCATGTGCTCGCCGAGCAACTTCGACAGCGCGTAAGACGACTCGGGCCGCGGCGGATGGCTCTCGTCGATGGGCGCGAACTCCGGCGGCTCGTCGAAGGGCAGGCCGAGCACCGTCTCGCTCGACGCCCAGACGACCCGCCGGACGCGGTGAGCGACGGCCGACGCGAAGACGTTGTATGTCGAGACCGCATTGATCCGGAACGTCTCGCTCTCCGGCCGGAGCCCCGGGGCGGGGATGGCCGCGAGGTGGACGATCGCATCCATGCCCGTCAGGGCATCGCGTGCCTGGCCCGGGTCGGTCAGGTCGGCGACGAGGCAGAGCCCGTGGTCGCTGCCGTCGGACCGCCAGTCGACGTTGAGGACGTCGTGGCCGTGTTCGCGCAGGTCGGCGACGACCCATCGACCGGCCTTGCCGGTTCCACCCGTCACCGCGATCCGCATGCTGTTCCTCCGGTCTCAGCGTCCCTGGGTCTCGCGAGCCAGGCGCTGCGGCGCGCCGGCGACCGCCCGCCGAGCGGGGACGCGCCATGGACCAGCGAGGGACGCTCGCCGTGATCGAACCCGCCCAACGCACGACCGACCGTCGGCTCGCGCTCCCGGCACGGATCGCCGAGCCCGGCGTCATCGCGATCGCGCGCCGGCTCGACCCGGCGGTCGTCGCGGGCGTCGCGGACGCGCTCATCCGCGGGGGCGTCGGGGCGGTCGAGATCACGCTCGACACAGGCACGGCCCTGGCGTCGATCCGTACGCTGCGGGACCGCTTCGACGAGTCCGACCTCCTCATCGGCGCCGGCACGGTCCTCGATGCGCCTTCGGCCGAGGAGGCCGTCCGTGCAGGCGCGCGGTTCCTCGTCACGCCGACCTTCGACGAACGCGTCGTGCACGCCGCCGTGGACCTCGGGGTGCCGATCCTCCCCGGGGCGTTCACGCCGACGGAGATCCATGCCGCATGGCGATCCGGGGCGACGGCTGTCAAGCTCTTCCCCGCCTCGGCCGTCGGACCGGCATTCGTGAGCGAGATGGGCGGCCCGTTCCCCGAGATCCCGCTCGTCCCGACGGGCGGGGTCACGGTCGAGTGGGCGGCGGACTTCATCATCGCCGGAGCCGCAGCGGTGGGCATGGGCGGCGGACTCGTCGGGACAGGGGACCCCGCGACGGTCGAGGAACGGGCCCGTTACCTCGTCGCCTCGATCCGTGAGGCCCGGACCGCCCGCGCCGACCGGGCTGCGCGTCGCGCCGGCGTGGACCGCGCATGAAGATCAGTGACGTCACGACCTACCTCGTCGGCAATCCCTGGAAGAACTGGCTCTTCGTGCGTGTCGACACGGACGACGGCGTCCACGGCGTCGGCGAGGGCACGGTCAACGGGTTCTCG
>VBHW01000044.1:0-910 GCA_005881055.1 Chloroflexota bacterium | reverse complement strand
GCGGGCGCATCCGCGACCGTGTCCCCGTATACGCGAACGGCTGGTACCGCACGGAGCGGACGCCGGACGCGTTCGCCGACCGTGCCCGCGACGTCGTCGGGCGGGGCTACCGCGCGATGAAGTTCGACCCGTTCGGCGCGGCATACCGCGTCATGGACCGGCGCGAGGAGGACCTCTCGATCGACATCGTCGCCGCGGTCCGCGCGACCGTCGGGCCGTCCGTCGATCTCATGATCGAGGGCCACAACCGGTTCAGCGTGGCGACCGCGGTGCGCGTCGCCGACCGCCTCGCCGAATACCGCCCGGCGTGGTTCGAGGAGCCGGTCCACCACCAGCAGATCGGGGCGATGGTCGAGGTCGCCCGCCGATCGCCGGTGCCCGTCGCGACCGGGGAGAGCTTCACGTCCCTCGGGCAGTTCGCCGACCTGCTTGCCCACGACGCGGTGCACATCCTCCAGCCCGAGCCGCTCAGCCTCGGTGGGCTGTGGCGGACGCGCCAGGTGGCGGCGATGGCCGACGCGCACTACGCCGTCGTCGCGCCGCACAACGCCCAGGGCCCGGTCTGCGGGGCGATCTCGCGGACGCTCGGCGCATGTATCCCGAACTTCTACGTCCAGGAGTCGTTCGACGAGTTCAACGCCGACTGGACCCGCGAGATCGTCGATCGGCCCGCCCTGCCGGTCGACGGCTTCGTCGAGGTCTCCTCCGCCCCCGGCCTCGGGATCGAGATCGACTGGGAGCGCCTCGCCGTCCACCCGTACGAGCGAGCCCACGTCCTCCGCCTCTTCTCGCCGGGCTGGGAGCGGCGCGACCAGGGCTCCGTTCGTGCCTGACGCGGAGCGGGTCGTGGGACCGCGGCCCGAGGTCGTGACGCTCGGCGAGTGCCTCGCGTCCTTCGTCGCCTCCGACG
>VBHW01000379.1 GCA_005881055.1 Chloroflexota bacterium | reverse complement strand
GTCGGTTCCGCCCAGCCGTTCGTCGGCAATGCGGGCAACCTCGAGGTGGTGCTCGGCGTCCGCGTAGCTCGCCCTCGCGGTGTCGAGCCGGGCGGCCTGCACGTGAAGGGCGATCGCCGGGCGACCGACCGGATCGTGCGCGAGCCCTTCGTCGATCGCCTCATGCGCCTCGTCCCAGCGCCCGAGCGCGAGCAGCGCGCTCGCTTCGGATCCGAGCAGGAGGCCGCCGTAGGTGCGCGCGACGCCATACCGCGCAGCGGCGGCGCGGCCCTCCCGTGCCACCGCGATCGCCTCGTCCGGCCGGCCCACGAGCTCGAGGAGCGCCGCGAGCGTCGAGTACCCGAGCGCGATGCCCTCGATGCTGTCGACCTCCTGGGCGATGCGCAGCGCCTCACGCAGGTACGCGATGCCGGCGTCGACGTCACCGAGGAGCGCGACGTCCCACCCGAGGATCCCGAGGGCCATCGCCTCCTCGGCCCGGGCACCGGCCGCTCGTGCATGGGGCAGGGCCGCCTCCGCCTCGAGCCGGGACGCCTCGTAGCGCCCCGCGTACATGTGCAGGCCGGCGAGATGGTCGAACACGCGTGCACGGGCCGCCGACGGCGGGAGGGTCGGGGCGAGGCGGGCGGCCTCCTCGAGCTCCGCCTCGGCCGATGCGCGGTCCCCGGCCTCCCAGAGGAACCAGCGGAGCCGCTCGCGGAACAGGAGTCGCCGCGGATCGTCGTCGCGCACGGGGGCCGCCGCAACAGCCCCCCGGCTGAGCTCGACCGCGCGGCCGTACTCCCCGGTCAGGCTTGCCATCTCGGCAGCCCGCTCGAGCAGCGACGGGCGGTCGCCGATGACGAGGTCGTCGGCATCCGGGACGCGATCCCACAGCTCGAGCGCCCGCTCGTAGTGACGCAACGCCTCCGCGAACGCGTACGCGTGCTCGGCGGCATAACCTGCCTCGACGACCGCGGGCAGCGCGTGGGCCCAATCCCCGGCCGCGTCCCAGTGGTGGGCGAGCTCCTCGGCCGAGGGAACGGGTGCGCCGCCTGTCGATCCGCTCGCGGCTCGAGCGGTGAGGGCGCGCGCGAACGCCGCGTGCAGGCGCTGGCGCTCCCCTGCGAAGAGCTCGCCCAGGACGACCTCCTGGAGCAGCGCGTGGCGGAACGCATACGCGCTCGGCGCGCCCGGTACCGGCACGAGGATCCCCCGGTCGACCGCCTCGTGGAGCGCGTCGTGCAGCTCTCCCGGTGGCATCTCGACGGCCTCGGCGAGCAATGCATCGTCCACGCGCCGCCCGCCGGCTGCCGCGGCACGGAGCACGTCCCGGGCCGCGTCCGACAGTCCGGCGACGCGAGCGACGAGGACGTCGCGCAGGCGCGGTGGGAGGTCGGCGACATCGTCGACGTCCGCCGCTGGGGTCGCGGCGGGCTGGCCGCCCGCCGCGACGCCCCCGGCGCGACGCTCGGCCTGGACCGCCAGGATCTGCTCGACGAAGAACGGGTTCCCGTCCGTTCGTGTGAGGAGCGCATCGACGCCGTCGTCCGGCAGCGGTCGTCCTATCGCGAGGCGGGCGAGCGTCGCAACGTCCGATCGACCCAGCGGTCCGAGCTCGATGCGGTCGACCCGGCCCAGGCGCCCGAGCTCCGCCAGGAACGGCAGGAGCGGGTGGTCCTCGCCGATCTCGTCGCTCCGCGCGGTGATGACGATCATCAACGGCATGCGCCGGGCGACACGGATGACGTACGTGAGCAGGTCGCGCGTCGAGCGGTTTGCCCATTGGAGGTCCTCGACGACGAGGAGGACGGGCCCTCTCGCGCAGAGGCGGTCGAGCAAGCCGAGCACGCCCTCGAAGAGGCGCGCCTGAGCCTCCTGTCGGGCCTCGAGCTCAGGCAGCAGCCGAGCGATCTCCGCATGAGCCGGTCCGACGATGCTCGTCACCTCGGCCTGGGTGACTTCGCGGAAGAGGGCGCGCAGGGCCTCGACGAACGGGCCGTACGGGAGGCCGCCGTCGCTCAGCTCGAGGCAGGCTCCCTCGAGCACCGTGGCGCCGTCGAGGCGCGCACGCCGGCCGAGCTCCGCGACGAGGCGCGACTTCCCCACGCCGGCCTCCCCGCCGACGATGACCACCGCGGGGTCGCCGGCCTGCGCCTTCGCGAGCTGCGCCGCGAGACGGGCCAGCTCGACGGATCGCCCGACGAACGGCGGACCGGCGACATCGACCACAGCCGCCCGATCATACGCGGCACCCTCGAGGTCCTGGCAGTTCCCGCCCTCAGGCGACGTCCGCCAGAACGAGCCGTCCGCGGAGCTTCGTCCGGGCCCGGCACAGGAGCGTTCGGGTCGCCGCCTGCGTCCTTCGGAGCGTCCTCGCGATCTCCGGACCGCGGAACCCCTGGGCGGCCATGACGACGGCTGCGCGGTCGGTCTGCGAGAGCCCTTCGAGCGCGCTGAGGATGAGTCCGGCCCGCTCGCGCCGCATCGCCTCGTCCTCGGGCGACGCGCCGAGCTGGCGGTCCACGAGCGCCGGGGCATACCGCTCCGCCACGCGCATCCGCCGGGCGCGGCTCGTGACGAGGTTCGCCGCGACCCGATGGAGCCAGCCGCCGATGTTGTCCGGGGTGCGGCCCGCACGGACCTCACGCGTGAGTCGGACGAATGCCTCCTGCGCCAGGTCCTCCGCGACCGTCCTGTCGCGCGTCAGCGACGTGAGCTGCGCGAGGACAGCCGAGAGGTGCTCCTGGTAGGCCCTCTCGACGATCGCATCTGCCGCGGGCATGAGCGCCGGCTGCAGCTTCGTGGTGTCCATGTCCCCTTCCGTTCTCCTCGGCGGGCTCGTGCCCGTCGACTTCGACGGTGGGACTAAGGCGCTCGCGGCTCATCAGGCGGATGCCCCATCGTGTGGGCACGCGCGACTCAGAATTCACCGCGCCCGGTGTGCTCGCCAAGGCGGCCGAGTCGGGATCCGACCGCGTAGGATGACGAGGTGACACTCATGCTCGGGCTGATCGGGCTCGCGCTCCTCGCGGCGCTGCTCATCCTCGGGTTCGCCGCGCTCCTGTACGCCAGGCGCTCGGACCGCGACTGATCGCCGCTGGCCGGGCGCGGACGCGACCGCCCGTACGACACGTGCGAGCCAAATGGAACGGCCCCCGAA
>VBHW01000381.1:281-3255 GCA_005881055.1 Chloroflexota bacterium | reverse complement strand
GAACCCCGCGTCGCCGCGACGTGGGAGGACAGCGGCTACGCGGACGTCGGGGTCGCGATTCGTGCCGAGCTCACCCGTAACGGCTACCCGACGTGGTTCGAGTACGCCGCGTACGTCGCGGCACGGGTCGAATCGGGCGACGACCTCACGACGCTGAGCCCGGCGCGCGCCGTCGTGAAGCTCCACGGCCGGCCGCTCTTCATCACGCAAGGCACGGCCGACACGCGCCTGAGCGTCCACTACGCCCATGACCTCGCCGACGCCTACAAGTCGGGCGGCGGGACCGTCGAGCCGTGGATCGTCGAGGGCTCTGAGCACACTCAGGCGATCATGGATCACCCGGCCGACTACGAGGGACGGCTGGACGCGTTCTTCGATCGGACGATCGGCGCGCCGTAGCGCGGCCCGGCGTGCCGCGCCCGTGGCGCCGCCGCGGACCGCGGTCAGCTCGGGCGACGCTCCCGAGCCTCGGCCGCCAGCCGCTCCGCCAGCGCCGCCCATTCCTCGGTGGGCTGCGCCTCGCCCTGGGCGGCTCCCCGCCTGCGGACCGTCGCCGAGCGTGCCTCGACCTCGCGGTCGCCGAGCACGAGCATGTACGGGATCTTCTGCTCCTGCGCGAGCCGGATCTTGTTCTGCATCCGCATCGACGACCCGTCGACCTCGACCCGCAGGCCGTGCGATCGCAGGACGCCGGCGAGCTCCTCGCCCGCCGGGACGTGGCGATCTGCGATCGGAATCGCGATCGCCTGGACGGGCGCAAGCCAGAAGGGGAACGCACCCGCGAAGTGCTCGGTCAGGACGCCCGCGGTGGATGGCGACCGGCCGCTGGGGTCGGCCCTCCTCGTCGATGTAGTGCAGGTCGAACCGCTCGGGAAGCATGACGAGATCGACCTGGATCGTCGCCGTCTGCCACTCGCGGCCGAGGGCGTCCTCGACCTGGATGTCGATCTTCGGGGCGTAGAAGGCGCCGTCCTTCTCCTTGACCCGATAGCTCATCCCGGACCGCTTCAGCGCATCACCGATGAGCGTCTCCGCCCGATCCCAGAGCGCGACGTCGCCGAGCGCCTTGTCCGGCCGCGTGCCGAACGTGAACCGGGGCTCGAGCCCGACCCACCCGTACGCTTCGCGGACCTCGCCGAGCAGCGCCTCGATCTCAGAGCCGATCTGATCGGGCCGCAGGTAGATGTGTCCGTCGTCGGTGACGAAGTGGCGGACGCGGGTCAGGCCGGACAGGGTCCCTGACAGCTCGTTCCGGTGGAGCTTGCCGTACTCGGCGATCCGCAGCGGCAGCTCCCGGTACGAGCGCACCCGACTGCGGTAGATGTACGTGCTCTCAGGGCAGTTCATCGGTTTGAGGCTGAACGTCTGGTCCTCTGCCTCGACGAGGAACATGTGCTCCCGATACAGGTCCCAGTGCCCGGACTGCTCCCAGAGCCGCTTGTGGACGAGCGGCGGCGTGTAGACCTCGACGTAGCCGCGGCGGGCCTGGAGCTCGCGCATGGCCGACTCCAGCGTGCGGTAGAGGGTCCAGCCCTTCGGATGCCAGAACGCCGCGCCTGGAGAGATGTCGTGGAAGCTGAACAGGTCGAGCTGGATCCCGAGCCTCCGGTGGTCTCGCTTCTTCGCTTCCTCGCGACGCCAGAGGTAGTCCTCGAGCTCCTTCTGCGTCGGCCAGACCGTGCCATAGATCCGCTGGAGCATCGGGCGCTTCTCATCGCCCCGCCAGTAGGCTCCGGCGACGGCGAGCAGCTTGAACGGGCCGATCTTCCCCGTCGACGCGACGTGAGGCCCCTTGCACAGGTCGACGAACGCGCCGTGCTCGTAGACCGACACCGGCGGCATCGGCGATCCCTCGGCCTTCGCCCTGGCGGCGAGGTCGTCGAGGATCTCGACCTTGAACGGCTGGTCCCGCTCGACGAAGAACGCCCGCCCCTCCGCGGGCGACAGCTCGCGCCGAACGAACGGATGGTCGGCCGCGACGCTCTCGGCCATGCGCGCCTCGATCGCCTCGAGGTCGCCGGGTGTCAGCGCGCGGGGCAGCTGGAAGTCGTAGTAGAAGCCGTCGGTGATCGCGGGCCCGATCCCGAGCTTGGCACCCGGGACGAGATCGAGGACCGCCTCGGCCATGACGTGAGCCGTCGAGTGGCGCATCGCGTCCTGCGCGTCGTGGGCGCCGGCGTCCAGCAGCTCTTCGGCCGAGCCTCGCTCGGGCGCCTCGAACTGCTCTTCCTCTCCGGCCGCGGTCGCGTCGACCGTCGGTTCCGGCGCGCCCTCGTCGGCCGCTTCGCTCACCAGCTCCTTGGTCATTCCGATCTCCCGAGAATCACGACACCCCTCGTCCATCGACAGGACGAGAGGTGTACTCCCGCGGTCCCACCCGCCTTCACGGCCGTTTCCAGCCGTGCGCTCGTGCCGCGCTAACGGGCGGACCCGGACCGGTTCGCCGGCCGCTCGCGGGTGGTGCCTCGCCGAAGATCACCGCCGGGCTCTCAGCCATGTCCCGGCTCTCTGGTGGCGTCCGATCGACGCGGCGCGTCCCGCTCGACGCGTTGACTATTCGATGGTGGGCGACACTGGACTCGAACCAGTGACCTCTTACATGTCAAGCACTTCCGGCTGAGCGCTGTGCTACGAGCGCCGGGGCCGAGCGAAAAGGTGACGCCCACCTGACATGCCCACAGCGCCTGCGATGTGCTCGTCGACGCCGGCAAACGCCAGTTTCGCACATCTGGAGTCGCTGCAGCGCCACGCCGCCGCGCACGCGCACCGCTGTGGGGCTCGAAGCGGCCGTCCGCGACGGGTGGACGAGCCGGCTAGCGCGCCACGCGGTAGTGGAGGTAGACGACTCTCGAGCTGAAGGTGCGGGTCTCGACGAGTTCGAGATCCACCCGGCGCTGGTGCTGGGGAAAGAACGGAATGCCCCCGCCAACCAGCACCGGGTACACCATGGCTTGGTACTCGTCGATCAGGCCCA
>VBHW01000381.1:0-244 GCA_005881055.1 Chloroflexota bacterium | reverse complement strand
TCGCGATTTCGCCTTCCCCCGGCTCGGCCCGCAACCGCTCGATCTCGGCCGCCACATCGCCTGAGGCCAGGCGGGCACTGCCCTGCACCTCGGACAGCGTGGTCGAGAACACCACCTTTGGGAGCGGATTCCAGAGCGCGGCCCACTCGAGCTCTGCGTCGTCGAGCGATGCCTTGTCGGCGGTCTCCCAGTACAGCATCGTCTCGTACAGCCGCCGTCCCATCAGGTGGACGCCGACCCCTCG
>VBHW01000380.1 GCA_005881055.1 Chloroflexota bacterium | reverse complement strand
GCGACCAGGCGGCCGACGCGGTCCAGGAGGCGTTCTTCTCGGCCTATCGCAACCTCCGCGCGTTCCGGGGCGGGAGCGTGCGCAGCTGGCTGAGCCGGATCTGCGTGAACGCGGCGATGGACGCCCAGCGCGCCCGCAAGCGTCGTCCGGTGAGCCCGTATCCGGAGCTCGAGGACGACACGTGGCAACCGCCGGCGGGCGACGAGGCCGATCCGGAGCGGATCGCCCTCACCGCAGAGCGCTCGAGGGCCCTCGACGGCGCGCTCGCCCAGATCACGATCGATCAGCGCAACGCGATCGTCCTCTTCGACATCGAGGGCTACGACTATTCCGAGATCGCCGAGATGACCGGGGTGTCGCTCGGCACCGTGAAGTCGCGGATCCACCGCGGCCGTCTCGCCCTGCGCGGTCTCCTCGAGGGCCGCATGGAACTCTTCCGCGGTTAGGGGCGTCGAGGGAGCGATGAACGACACGCAGCGCAGCCACGATCGCCACGATCGATTCCTCATTGCTGCTCTCGCGGCCGACGATCTCAGCGGGCAGGCACTTTCTGACGCGCACGACCTCATCGAGAACTGCCCGGCCTGCACCGCGCTCCTGGCGGACCTCCGCGCGATCGGCCGAGCCACAGCAGCCCTGCCGCCGATCCCTCGGACGCTCGACTTCCAGCTGTCGCCCGAGGCGGCCGACCGGCTGGGTGCCCGGGGCTGGCGCGGCATCCTCGTCCGGATCGCGGACTCGCGCTTCGGCGCCGCCCGTCCGATCGCGGTCGGGCTCACATCGCTGGGGCTCGTCTTCGCGATCGCCGGGTCCATCCCGGGAGGGATCGGCGGGTTCGGGAGCGGTGGGGCACAGGCCCAGCCGAACGCCGGCTATGCGGTCGCGCCGAGTGAGGCGCAGAGCCGATCCGCGGCGGGACCGGGCGCGGAGGCGGCGCCTACGCCCCAGCCTCCGAGGCCCGTCGCCGCCGGCCAGCAATCGTCCGCGGCCCCGGCGTCGTTCGTTCCCTTCGCGGCATCGCCAGCGGCCTCCAGCGGCCTCTGCGGCCGCGTCCGCCAACGCCGATTCGGCCTCCACGCCGCCCGGGGTCGGCCAGGCGTACGGGCCGGCCAGCCCGGTGCCTGCGGCGCGTGAGACAGCGAAGAACGGGAGCGAGAGCGGCGGTCGGCTCCTCGAGTCCACGTCCGGGTCGTCCGGACCGCCCCCACTGCTCGTGCTGGCGGGACTCCTCCTCGCCTTCGGCCTCGGCATCCTCGGTGCCCAGGGGGCAGCCGCCAGGCTCGTCTCGGGGCGGTCGCGCTAGCCGCCTTACAGCCGGTCGTCAAAGCTCCCACAGGTACACTTGACCCGGCGTCTGCCGACCCCGCCATGTGCCCGAGGCCTGCCGATGGAACGCCTGATGCTGCTCGACGGCTTCGGGCTCGTCTACCGCGGATACTTCGCCCTTCCGCCGCTCACCACGTCCCGCGGTGAGCTCGTCAACGGCGTCTTCGGCTTCTGCTCGATCGTCCTGCGCGGCTTCCAGGACATCAGGCCCGACTACGTCGCCGTCGCGTTCGACCTCTCCGGGCCGACCTTCCGGCACGAGCAGTACGCCGAGTACAAGGCCACGCGGACGCGGATGCCCGACGACCTCGCCGACCAGTTCCCGAAGGTGCGCGAGGTCGTCAAGGCGCTGCGGATCCCGGTCTACGAGCTGCAGGGCTACGAGGCCGACGATGTCATCGGCGCGCTCACCGTCCAGGCCGAGGAGAAGGGCGTCGAGACGACGATCGTGACGGTCGACCTCGACATGCTCCAGCTCGTGACGGACCGGACGAGCCTCATGACGACCCGTTCGGGCGTCCAGAACACCGTCATCTACGACCCCGCGAAGATCGACGAGCGGTACGGGCTCGTCGCGGGCCAGATGATCGACTACAAGGCTCTCAAGGGCGACCCGACCGACAACATCCCGGGTGTCCCCGGCGTCGGCGAGAAGACCGCCGCGGCGCTCATCCGCCAGTGGGGCACGCTGGACGAGCTGTACGCCCACGTCGACGAGGTGAAGCCGGAGAAGCTGCGCGAGCGGCTCCGCGAGCACCGCGACAAGGTGTTCACCGGTCGCGAGCTCAGCACGATCGTGCGGGATCTCCCGGTGACGCTCGACCTGGAGGCCGCGCGCCTCGGCGACTACGACCGGGAGACCGTCGTCCGGCTGTTCCGGGAGTATGAGTTCCGGACGCTCATCGAGCGGCTGCCGCCGCTGTCCGGCGAGCGCGCCGAGGACGCGGTGGAGGCGCTCCGCGCCGAGACGGCCGACGGCACGTTTCCCGCAGCCCAGGTCGCCGGCCGGCCCGAGGGCTGGGGTCCGGCTCCCGCAGGGCGGGCGACCCCGGCGCGGTCGGGCGGCCAGGGGCGCAGCGAGCTCCAGCTGACGCTCGACTTCGGAGCGGCCGTCGGCGGCGACGGCCGGACGGGCGCCGGGCGGGCCGAGCTCCCGACGGGCGATCCGCGAGCGACCCTGGCCGCGGCGATCGCCGATCCGAGCCGGATCGTGCCGATCGGCGGCGACGCGATCGATGCGGAGCGCGCGTGGCTCACGTCCCAGCCGAGCGTCGGCGTCGCGCTGCTGCTCGACGATCCGCGGCCCCGCCGCGGGACGCCGCTCGGCATGGCCCTTGCAGGAGGCGACGGGCGCATCGTCGCCGTCGAGGGCGCCGAGGACGTCGCCCGACTGCGAGCCCTGCTCGAGGACCTCGACACCCCGATCGTCGGGCACGAGGTGAAGCCGCTCCTCGTCGTCCA
>VBHW01000373.1:1492-1934 GCA_005881055.1 Chloroflexota bacterium | reverse complement strand
CCCGTCGGATCCCGTCCCCGCTTCATGTGCAACCGGAGAACAATCCCATGACCGAAGCACGATCGAGCAACGCCCTCGTCGACAGCGAGTGGGCCCGCCAGCACGCGTCGGACCCGAACGTCCGCTTCGTCGAGGTCGACGTCGACACGACCGCCTACGAGCAGAGCCACATCGAGGGAGCCATCGGCTGGAACTGGACGAGCCAGCTCGCCGACGGCATCCGTCGCGACATCGCGAGCCGCGAGGACTTCACGAAGCTCCTGTCCGAGTCGGGCATCGGCCCGGACACGACGATCGTCCTCTACGGCGACAACAACAACTGGTTCGCCGCCTGGGCGTACTGGCAGCTGAAGCTGTACGGCCACCGCGACGTGCGGATCCTCGACGGCGGCCGGCGCTACTGGCTCGACAACGGCCTGCCGGTGACGACGGACGTGCCGTC
>VBHW01000373.1:0-1394 GCA_005881055.1 Chloroflexota bacterium | reverse complement strand
GGCGAGGTCATCGCTCCTCCGGGCATGTCGGAGACGGCCCAGCGGGCCGGTCACATCCCGGGAGCGACCTCGATCCCGTGGGCGCAGGCCGTCCGCGAGGATGGTCGGTTCAAGTCGGCGGAAGAGCTCGGCGACCTCTACGGGTCGAAGGGCATCACGGCCGACAAGGACATCATCGCGTACTGCCGCATCGGCGAGCGCTCATCGCACACGTGGTTCGTGCTGCATGAGCTTCTGGGGTATCGTCGTGTCCGCAACTACGACGGATCCTGGACCGAGTGGGGGAGCATGGTCGGCGTGCCGATCGAGAAGCCGGTCCCCGTCGCAGCGGGTTCCTGACCCGCGACCAACGCGCCGTCGCCCGGCGAAGGAAACGACGCCGGCGACGACCCCCGCGACCTCGCGCTCCCCGCGACCTCGCGCTCCTCGCGACCTCGCGCTCCTCGCGACCCTCGCGCCGCGTCGCCTTCACCGCCATGGGGCGTCAGGCTTCCCCCCAGCCTGGCGCCCCGTCCTTTCCGACGAGTCGTGCTCCGGCCGTGGGTCGACACGGCGCCTCCTCTCCGGCACCGTCGCGGCCAAAATTTCGCCCACGGAGAATTCTGCCTTCTCGACGGGGCGGTTCCGGCCTGGATGACCGCCGGCGAGGCCGTTCGGGCCGTCGGTCACGCACGAGAGCCGCTGCTCGAGCGCCCAGACCACCCGAATCAGGGCCCGAAGCCGGCGAAATTCTCCCTGGGCGCAAAAATGGCCAAAGGCCGGGCCGGGAGTGCTGCCGAGAGCTGCCTCAGGCCGCGGGCTGCCTCAGGCCGCGGGCTGCCTCAGGCCGCGAACTGCCTCAGGCCGCGAACTGCCTCAGGCCGCGAACTGCCTCAGGTCGCGGGCTGCCTCAGGCCGCAGGGCGATCAACCGCGGCCGTGGGCGGCCATGACCTCGAGCAGCAGGTCGTGCGGGAGGCGGTGCGCCGTGATCCCGTCGCGCCCGGTCATCGTCTCGGCGGCGACCAGGGCGTTGAGGACGGCTTCCTCGGTCGCCTCGACGGCAGCCTCGAACAGCGGGGTGATCGCCCGGTCAGTCGTCATGCGACAGTCCACGGTAAGCGAGTCGTCGTCGGCGGCAAGGCCGCGGTTCCCTGTCGCGAACGCGAGGAAGATGTCGCCCGAGCTGTTGGCCGCGATGCTGCCGAGGCGGCCGAGCCCGAGCGTCGGGCGCTGTGCCAGACGGGTGCACTGGTGGGGCAGGAGCGGGGCGTCGGTCGCGACGATGACGATGATCGAGCCGTCAGCGCGGGTCCCAACTCCGCGCGCTGCCCTGGTCGCCGCGCGGGCGGCCGCTCGGGCCGACACCGCGTCCGCCTGATCGCGGGCGCTCGGCACCTCGGACGTCGGGATCGC
>VBHW01000372.1 GCA_005881055.1 Chloroflexota bacterium | reverse complement strand
GCCGCGTGGAGGTGCTCCGCGCGGACGTGGAAGCCGTTGATGTCGTTGAGGACGCCGTCGTACGTCTCGCCGACGACCGGCAGCGACCAGAACACGTCGCTCTGCCCGTGGATCGCGGCGGCCGCGGCGACGAGCGCGTCGCGGACGACCCCGACGCTATGCGTGTTCGTCAGCCCGATCGCGCCGCCCAGGAGGCCGCTCTCGCGGATCCACTCGAGCCCGGTGAGCTCGCCGTTGCCATTGAGCCTGTGGCAGCCGGCGAACACCGGCTCCATCCAGACGTCGCCGTCGTGCGGGACGACGACCGTGAGCCCGGTGCGGACCGGGCCGCTGCCCGGCACGAGCGGCCCATTGCCCTCGATGAGGGTGACGTGCCTGACGCGAACCCCGGCGACGTCGGTGATGGCATTCCATCGCCCTGGCGGGAGCCTGCCGGTCGCCAGGCCGAGGTCTC
>VBHW01000042.1:18898-21011 GCA_005881055.1 Chloroflexota bacterium | reverse complement strand
GAGCTCCGCGTCGTAGAACGTGCCGGGATCGCCGCGGACCACCGCCTGGATCGCGGGGTGCTCGGGCTGGTAGCTCTGGACGATCGCCCGTCCCGGAAGGTCGCCCCGGCCGGCGCGACCGACCGCCTGCGCCAGGAGCTGGTACGTGCGCTCCGCGGCACGCTCGTCGGGCAGGTTCAGCGCGACGTCGGCGGAGACGATGCCGACGAGCGTCACCTGCGGGATGTCGAGGCCCTTGGCCACGAGACTCGTCCCGACGAGCACGTCGAGGCGGCCGTTCGTGAAGGCGTCGACGATCCTGTCGGCGGCCCCGCGCCGTTCGGCGACGTCGCGGTCCAGCCGGCCGATCCGGAGGGTCGGGAAGCGGGCCCGGACCTCCGCCTCGACGCGCTGCGTTCCACCGCCGAGGTAGCGGATGCGCGGCGACCCGCACGCCGGGCAGCGCGTCGCCAGCGGCGTGGCCCGTCCGCAGTGATGGCAGCGCAGGGTCATGCCGGCCTGATGGAAGACGAGCGGACGCGAGCAGTCAGGGCACGCCTGCGCCGTGCCGCAGTCGCGACAGATGACCGCCGATGCCGTACCCCGTCGGTTGATGACGAGGATCGCCCGCTCCCCGGTCGTCGGATCGAGCGTTCTGAGCGCCTCCGCGAGCGAGGCGGAGAGGAGCCCGCGGTTGCCGGCGGCGAGCTCGGCGCGGAGGTCGACGACCTCGACGCGCGGCGGCTCGCCGGTGGGCCGCGCCGGCAGCGAGATGCGACGGTACGTTCCCATCCGCGCTCGACCGACGCTCTCGACCGAGGGCGTGGCGCTCCCGAGGATCAGCGCGGCGCCGGCGAGGCGGGCGAGCTCGACCGCGGCGTCGCGTGCCTGGAGCCGTGGCGTGCGGTCGCTCTTGTACGCGCCGTCGTGTTCCTCGTCGACGACGATGAGGCCGACGTCCGCGAGCGGCGCCCCGATCGCGAGCCGCGTGCCGACGACGACCTGGACGCGGCCGGCGCGGACCCGGCGCCACTCGTCGGCCCGCTCGCCGTCGGAGAGTCCCGAGTGGATGAGCGCGACCTCGGCCGAGACGTCGGCCCGCAGGCGGTCGACGAGCGGGAGGGCGAGCGAGATCTCCGGCACGAGCACGAGCGCCGGGCGCCCGAGGTCGAGCGACGCGAGGATCGCCTCGACGTAGATGGCCGTCTTGCCGGCGCCGGTCACGCCGTCGAGCAGCAATGGCGTCGAGTCACGGTGCGCGATCGCGTCGCCGACCGCCGCGACGGCTTCCTCCTGCGCCCCGGTGAGCGCGGAGTCCGGTGGTCGGCCGCCCCGTCGGCCCGGTGGACGACCCTCGAGCGGCCGCCGTTCGTGGGCACGTAGCTCGACCTCGACGAGTCCACGGCGGACGAGCCCGGCGAGCGCCCCACTCCCGTGCCGGGCGGCGAGCTCCGCGGTCGCCACCCCCTCCGGTTCGTGACGATCAGCCAGCTCGCGGAGAAGCGCGGACTGGCGATGACCGAGCGGCCGACCGTCGATCGACCGGCCGTCGCGAGACGCCGCGGCCGCAGCATTACCCTCGGCGGTCAGTCGCGCGTATCGCTCGAATCGTGGCGCCACGCCGGCCGCCGTGAGCGTCCAGTCGAGCGTGACCGCCCCGTCGGCGGCGAGAGCCCGGAGCCGCCGCACGAGGTCGGCCCGGCCCTCGGACGGCGCGAGCTCGCGCACGGCGCGCGGCCGCGCGCGAAGCTGCTCGAGGATGGCCTCGTCCGCGTCGCCCCGATGGCCGCTCGCCGTTCTGCCGCCGTCGTCGGGCACCAGCTCCGCGACGAGCTCGAGGCGCTCGAGAAGTCCGGGCGGCAGGAACGCCCGGACGACGACCGACATCGGCGCCAGGTATCGCTCGGCCACCCAGCGCGCGAGCCGGAGAGACAGCGGCGGCAGGAGCGGCCCGTCGGCGCGCACACGGTCGAGGACTGGCTTCGCCTCGAACGACGCCCGTTCGCCGGCGCCGTCATCGGCCTCGACGTCGGAGGCCTCCGGGACCCGCTCGTCGACTACCACGCCGAGGGCCTGGCGACGCCCGAACTCCACGAGCACCGCCTCGCCCGGCTCGAGGTCGGACAGGGCCGGC
>VBHW01000042.1:9815-18859 GCA_005881055.1 Chloroflexota bacterium | reverse complement strand
GTCCCGGGTGCGGGCGGTGCGGCGACGGACGAACCCGCCTCGGACGATCCGATCACGACCGGGTCATTGTCGCAGCGCGGCCTGATCCCAGACCCATCCGCGCGGGACACCGGCCGCGTCCGCCCGGCCGGCGAACCGGCGGGGGCGCCTCAGACGACGACCTGCCGCTCCGGGTGGGCCGCCCGCTCGGACGCGATGATCTCCTCGATGTGCTCGGCCGTCCGGGCGACCTGGCCCGTCTCGTTCACCACGACGTGGTCGTACATGTCCTGGAGGGCGAGCTCGACCGCGGCGTTGCGCTGGCGGATCTCGAGCTCCTCGGCGGATTCCGTGGCCCGCGCCCGGAGCCGCTGGACGAGCGCCTCTTCGGAGGGTGGCACGACGAAGATGAGGACCGCCTCGGGCACCCGCGCCTTGACGTCCTGCGCGCCCTGGACGTCGATCTTGAGGATGACGTCCTGGCCGTCGGCCAGCGCCCGGGCCACCTCGGCCCGCGGCGTCCCGTAGCGGTTGCCTCCTCCAGGCCGCGGAAGCGCTCGGGGCTCAGGAAGTGGTAGTCGACCCCGTCGACCTCGCCCGGGCGTCTCCCGCGTGTCGTGCACGTGACGACGAAGTACGCGGCGCGCATCCGCGGCCGGCCGCGCAGCTCCTCGATGATCGTGTCCTTGCCGACGCCGGACGGGCCGCTGATGATGACGAGCAGCGTGCCGGGCTTGCCGGGGCCCCCGGACGAACCGCGTGCGACGTCGCTCATGCCGTCGACCGCCGAGCGCGCAGGTCGTCGAGCACGCCTGCCAGCTCCGGAGGCAGGTCTGCCTCCGCCCGGATGAGGTGTCCGTCGGACGGCGCGTTGAGCTCGATCCGCCACGCGTGCAGGAACATCCGACCGAGCCCCTCCGGACCCCGCCGCGACCTGCCGGTCCCGTAGATCGGGTCGCCCGCAACAGGGTGGCCGATCGCGGCGAGATGGACGCGGATCTGGTGCGTCCGCCCGGTCACGAGGTCGACCTCGAGGAGCGTCCACTCGGGGAAGCGCTCGCGGACCCTGTAACCCGTGGTCGAGGCCCTCCCGTCGGGCACGACCGCCATCCGCATCCGGTGCTTCGGATCGCGCCCGATCGGCGCTTCGATCCGGCCGAGGGCCGCAGCGACGTTGCCGTGGACGAGCGCGAGGTACGTCTTCTTCACGCGCCGTGCCTTGAGCTGGGCCTGCAGGCTCGCCTGGGCCGCGTCGTTCTTGGCGACCATGAGGAGGCCGCTCGTATCGCGGTCGAGGCGGTGGACGATCCCCGGCCGGCGGACGCCGCCGATGCTCCCGAGCTCCGGCTTCGCGTCCGCGCCCGCCGTCCCGTTCGCGGCGGCACGCCCCAGGAGCGCGTTCACGAGGGTGCCCGTGTCGTGGCCCGGCGACGGGTGGACGACGAGGCCGGCGGGCTTGTCGACGATGAGGACGTCGGCATCCTCGTGGACGACCCGGACGGGGATGTCCGGCTCCGGGAGCATCTCGAGCGGCTCGGGTGGCGGGATGACGAGCCGGAGCTCGGCGCCCGGCCCGACGATCGCGTTCGCGCGGAGCGCGCGGCCGGCGGCGGTCAGGTGACCCGCCGCGATGAGGCGCTGGACGCGGCTGCGTGACAGTCCGGTCGCATCGGTCACGAAGCGATCGACGCGCACATGAGCGCTCCCGTCGGGCACGCGAAGCTCGCGCGTCTCCGCACCCGTGACCGCCTCAGGCTGCTGGACCACGATCGGGCCGGAGCGCGAGGAGGATGAGGAGGAGGATCGCCGTGCTGATCGCCGCGTCGGCGACGTTGAACGTGTACCAGCGCCACCCGTCGATGCCCGCGTCGACGAAGTCGACGACATAGCCGAGCCGCAGCCGATCGAGGAGGTTGCCGACCGCGCCGCCGAGCAGGAGGCCGAGGGCGACGGAGACGAGCAGGCTCTGGCCGGCCCGGGCGTGGTACCAGAGGATGATCCCGAGGACGGCGAGGCTCACGAGCGCGAAGATCGGCGCCGATCCCTGGAACAGCCCGAACAGCGCCCCCTGGTTGTGGGTGAGCGTGATCCGCACGAGGTCGCCGACGATCGAGACCGGGCGCCCGACGACGAACGCTCCCGGGCCGACGATCCAGGCCTTGACGAGCTGGTCGGCGACGACGATCGACGCGGCCAGGCCGAGGAAGAGCCCCCAGCGAGGACGGTCGAGCGCCCTCGACCTGCCGCGCTCGCCGTCCGCCGCCATCGCCTCGTTCAGGGTCGCACCTCCCGCACCGCCTCCAGCCTACTCGCCCGGATCGTGCCGGCGCAGCCCGACGGTGACGGGTCCAGCGTCGAGGGCGACCGTCACGCGCGTGGCCTCGGCCGGTGGCGGCGTGCGCACCACCTCGACCGCGAGCGTCTCTCCCGCGATCGCCGGCAGATGAACCTCCACGGCCGGAGCGAGCCCGTCGACCCAGAGGACGATCCGGTCGGTCAGCTCGAGGTCGGCCTCGCGCCGGAGGTCCTGGATCGCCCGCTGGAGCTCGCGGGCGTCGCCCTCGGCGCGCAGCTCGGGCGTCACGCTCGTGTCGATGACGACGACGAGGCCCTCGTCGTGAGCGACCGCCGTGCCCGGCCGCGGCGTCGCCTGGATCTCGACCTCGTCGGGCGCGAGCGTGACCCCGGCCAGGCGGACGCCACCGTCCGGCAGGAACTCGACCTCGCCCGAGCGCGCGGCCGCCATGACCGCCGGGATCGCCGACCCGAGCCGCTTGCCGACGAGCGGCAGCAGCACCTTCACGCGCCGGTCCACGAGCTCCGACTCGTCGCCGATGAGCTCGATCGACTTCACGTTGACCTCGTCGGCGAGGAGGTCGAGGAGCGCCTCGCGGTCGACAAGCCGGCCGCCCGGCAGGGCCAGCCAGAGCTTCGCGATCGGCTGGCGGACCTTGAGCCCGGCCGACGACCGGAGCGTGCGCGCGAGCTCGACCGCGCGGCGGACCGTCGCCATCGCCTCCTCGAGCGGGACCTCCCGGAGTGAGGACAGCTCGTCGGCCGGCCACCGCGTGAGGTGGACGCTGTCGGTAGCGTCCTCGTCCTGCCCGGCGACGAGGTTCCCGTACATCGCCTCCGCGAGGAACGGCAGGATCGGGGCGACGACGCGGGAGACCGCGGCGAGGACCGCGTGGAGCGTCGCGAACGCCGCGTCGCGGTCGGCGCCCGGCTCCGCCCGCGAGAATCGCCGGCGCGATCGCCGGAGGTACCACGTCGACAGGTCGTCGACGAACGTCTCGACGGCCACGGCCGCCTCGCGGGTGTCGTAGTCGGCGAGGCGGTCCCCTGCCCTGGCGGCCAGCGCCGCCGCCCGCGAGAGGATCCAGCGATCGAGCGGCGAGCGCTCGGCCACCGGCGGGCCGCCCGTTCCGGGCCTCCAGTCGGCGAGCCGCGCGAAGCGGACGAAGAACGCGTAGACGTTCCACAGGACGAGGAGCCCGCGCCGCGCCTCGTCGGCGGCATGCCAGCCGAAGAGGATGTTGTCGTCGGGCCGGGCCAGGGCGAACATCCAGCGCATGACGTCGACGCCCATGCGCTCGGCCGCCTCGTCGAACTCGATGGCGTTGCCCCAGCTCTTGTGCATCGGCCGGCCGTCCTCGCCGAACAGCGTCGCGTAGCCGAAAATCGTGCGAAACGGGGCCGTCCGGCGGAGCACGGTGCTCATCGCGAGCATCGCGTAGAACCAGTTGCGGAACTGGCCGGGGAAGCTCTCGGTGATGAAGTCTGCCGGGAACCAGCGGGCCCAGTACTCCTGGTCCTCCCGATAGTGGAGCGTCGAGAACGGCACGATGCCGGCGTCCAGCCACGGGTTGCCGACGTCCCGGATCCGCTCGACCGGTGCGCCGCAGCCACGGCAGGCGATCTTCACGGCGTCGACGAACGGCCGGTGCGGCGTGTGCCCTTCGAACGCCTCCCAGCCCTCGATCGCCCGCTCCCTGAGCTCCTCGCGGCCGCCGACGACGTCGAACGTCCCGCACGCGGCGCAGTCGTAGATCGGCAGGGCGAGCCCGTAGTAGCGCTTCTTGCTGATCATCCAGTCGTGCATGTTCAGGAGCCAGTCGAGCTCCCGCTCATACCCGAAGCCGGGGATCCACCGGATGTCCGCGCAGACCTCCATGATCTGGTAGCGGAGGCTCGCGTCGACCTGCTCGCGCGTCAGCGTCTCGCGCGGCTGGTCGTAGACCTCGCCCATGCTGATGAACCACTCGTCGACGAGCCGGAAGAGGAGCGGCGTGCCGCACCGCCAGCAGTGCGGGTAGCGGTGGGTGTACGCCTCGAGGTGGTAGAAGAACCGCCGCCGCTCGAGGTCGTCGATGATCGCCTGGGCGACGGCCGGGGCCTCCCGGCCGCTGAGCCAGCCGAAGCCCGGGAAGTACAGGCCATCCTCGTCGATCGGGCCGATGACCGGCAGCCCGAGCGCCTTGCCGAGCTGGTAGTCCTCGGCGCCGCAGCCGGGCGCGATGTGGACGACCCCCGTACCCTCGTCCTCGCCGACGTCCTCCCAGGCCACGACGCGGTGCTCGTACGCCGCCCCTGGCTCGTCGCGCGTGCCCTTCGCGAGCGCCTCGCGCACGGCCGGCAGCTCGTCGAACGGGCCGCGGTAGCGCCAGCCGACGAGGTCGGCGCCGGGTCGCTCCTCGACGACCGTGAACGGCCCGACCAGGGCCGTCTTCAGCCGGCCGCGGGCGAGCCAGAAGTCCTCGTCGCCCTGGCGGACCCGCACGTAGCGCAATGACGGGCCGACGGCCGCGGCGACGTTGGCGGCGAGCGTCCATGGCGTCGTCGTCCAGACGAGGAGGGACTCGCCCAGGCGGTCGAGAAGCGGCAGGCGCACGGTGAGCCCGGGGTCCTCGCGGTCGGCGTAGCCCTCGTTCATCTCCATCTGCGACAGGCCGGTCCCGCAGCGCGGGCACCACGGCATCGAGTCGTGGCCCTTGTAGATCCAGCCGCGGCGGTGGCACTCGGCGAGGAAGCCCCAGATGAGGTCGTTGTTCTCGTTGCTGAACGTGAAGTAGCTCCCGCCGACGTCGGGCATGCCCAGTCGGCCGACGAGCATCTCCACCGTGTCGGCCACGGGCCCGTCCGGCCCTTCGATCGTCGCCCGCTGCGACGGATCGGCCGCCAGGAGGTCGCGCAGCCGGAGCAGCTCGTCGGGGTCGTTCCAGTCCATCCAGTAGCCGAGCCGGACCGACTGCTCCGTCTGGCGCGCGGCGTACGTCAGGACGCGCTGCTTGCAGAGGTTGACGAACGGAGCGATCCCGTACGCCTCGATGTCGCGCTTCGACGCGAAGCCGAGGTCACGCTCGACGTTGACCTCGACCCACAGTCCCTGGCAGTCGAAGCCGTTCTGCCAGCGCTGGCTCTTGCCGAGCATCGCCTGGAAGCGCTGGAAGACGTCCTTGTACATCCGCCCCCACGCGTGGTGGACGCCCATCGGGTTGTTGGCGGTGATCGGCCCGTCGAGGAAGCTCCAGCGCGGTCCGGCCTCGTTCTGGGCGCGCAGCCGGGCGAAGGTCCTGCGCTCGGCCCACCGGGCCAGGATCGCGTGCTCCTGGGCGATGAGGTCGGGCTTGGCGGTGACCGGCTCGAACAAGCTTCTCCCGGGATGGCCTCACGGCTCGGACGGTGGAGTCCGGCTATCCTACCCGACGATGTCCTCGCAGCAGGGACCGCAGGCGCGCCATCGCTCGGCGTTCGCGGCGGCGTTCCTCTCCCTCATCTTCCCCGGGCTCGGCCACGCCTACGCGGGGGCGTACACACGGGCGCTGGGCTTCGCAGCGGCGCCGATCCTCCTCATCTCGCTCGTGGCGGGCGTCGCGATCCACATGACCTCGCTCGAGCTCCTCGGCGAGATCGCCCGCTTCCTCGTCCTCATCCAGGTCGTCAACGTCGTCGCGCTCGTCTATCGGGTCGTCGCCGCGGTCGACGCCTACCGCGTCGCGGGCTACATCAACGCCTACGAGGTGAGCGCAGGGGGCCGGCTCGGCCGGCCGCGGATCTCGCCGAGCACGCTCTCCCTCGCCGGGCTCCTCGCGGTGATCATCGTCATGGCGAGCAACCACGCGGTCGTCGCGTACTACGGCTCGATCGGCCAGGACATCATCGGCTGCATCTTCGACCCGAGCGGCACGGCCCAGTGCGACGAGGCCGATGCCTCCGGCTCACCCTCGGCAAGTGGGTCGGACGAAACACCCGGGCCGTCGATCCCGATCGGGACGGTGCCGCCCGGGGCATCGGCGGCCCCCACCGGCACGATCAAGCCGTGGACCGGCGGCCGCCTCAACGTCCTCCTCATCGGCGCCGACCAGCGGCCGCGCGAAGGCACGTTCAACACCGACACGCTCATCGTCGCGAGCATCGACCCGAAGACGAAGCAGGTCGCGTTGTTCAGCCTGCCGCGCGACACCGTGAACGTGCCCCTGCCGCCGGGACCCGCCCAGGCCTACTACGGGACCGTGCCCTGCAAGATCAACAGCCTCTGGACGACAGCCCGGAGCCGGCCCGACCTCTTCCCCGGCAACGACCAGCAGCGCGGCTTCCAGGCGCTCAAGGACACCCTGGGGTACCTGTACGGGATCGACATCAGCTACTACGTCGAGGTGAACTTCGACGGCTTCAAGAAGGTCGTCGATTCGGTCGGCGGCGTGACGATCAACGTCCAGTTCCCCGTCCTCGACGACACGTTCCCGGCCGACAACAACCGCCTCATGCGCGTGTACATCCCGGCCGGAATCCAGCACATGACCGGGGCCGAGGCCCTCGTGTACGCGCGGTCTCGTCATGGCTCGATCGACTTCGACCGATCGCAGCGCCAGCAGCGCGTCCTCGTGTCGCTCAAGGACCAGACGGACGTCAACGCGCTCCTGCCCAAGCTGCCCGACCTCGTCAAGGCGCTGAAGTCGGCGATCCACACGGACATGCCCGTCGACCAGCTGCCGTCGCTCCTGCACCTAGCGGACGGGGTCGATACCACGAACATCAAGTCGTACGTCTTCTCGCCGCCCCTCTACGGCCGCGAGATCGTCAACCGCTGCGGCGACTCGATCGACCCGTACATCAACAAGATCCGCCAGGCCGTCCGCGCCGCGTTCAGCGGGACGCCAACGAACGACGACCAGCGCGTGAAGATGGCCGAGGAGGAAGCCTCCGTCTGGGTCCTCAACGGGTCCGGCCAGATCGGCCAGGCCGCGGACATCGCGGCGTTCCTCGAGTACCAGGGCATCAACGCGAGCGCCCCGAACCAGCACCCGCCGGCGACGAGCCGCACGAAGATCGTCGTCTACAACGGCGCCGAGCAGGACGCGCCGACTACCGTCGCCTACCTGCAGGGGCTGTTCGGCGTGAAACCGACCCTCGTGAACGACCCTGCCGCCCGGGCCGACATCGTCATCACGACCGCCCGAACCACGCCCGACCTCACGCCGCCGCCCGCGCCGTAGGCGGGTGCCCGGCGGCGGGGCCCGCCCAGAAGTCCCAGTCAGGCCTTCTCGGTCACCCGGTATTCGAGGTAGCGGCCGGTCATGAGGCGCGTCTGGGCGTCGAGCGCCGGCAGGTTGCTGAACACGAGCCCGACGAGTGGCAGGAGGATCCACTGGATGCGCGACGCGGCCCGCTTCCAGAGGCCCCACGTCGCGGGCCGCGGCGGGCAGATCCGGTCCTCGACGTACACGAGCACGAGGAGGCTGCAGAACGCGAGAGTCAGCAGCCCCGACGCATAGATCGGCAGGTTCTGGCCGAGCGTCGACTGGGCGAACCGACCCGCCCCGAACTGCGAGCTGATGAACAGGGGCAGATTCGAGCCGAAGATCATCACGAACGGGGCGATCGCCCAGTTGATGTGGTCGAGCCACAGGTCGGCGAGCCGCCCGAATCGGCGGGCCCGCGGGATCTCCGCATGGGCGATCGCGTGCTTGATGTAGTACGGGATGTCCGTGACGCCCCATGCCCAGCGGCGGATCTGGAGGTATTGCTGCACGAGCGTCCGCGGGTACGAGCGGGCGCGCACGGCGTCGCCGTACATCGGGATGAAGAGCGGTACCGCCCGGAACTCGCCGCCGTAGCGGAAGAAGCTCTTCCAGTAGAAGCGGCTGTCCTCCGGGATGGCATCGGTCGCCCAGTAGTCGACCTCGTGGAGCGTCCGCAGCGAGACGGCATAGCTGCTGAAGCTGACGAGCTTCTCCGGCGTGAGCGAGCGCCACATCTGGACGTGCGTGGCGCCGACGGCCACGAGCCGGACGGGGATCGGCGTCTCCCAGAGGTTGTTGTGGAACATCGGCACGGGCTGGTACAGCCGGCGGTAGCGATCCGACTCGGTGAGGAACGTGTACGTGAGGTAGCCGAAGTACTGCGGGTGGACGCGGTAGTCGGAGTCGAGGTCGGTGACGACGACCTCCGCCGGGTCGAACCCGAGTGATACGAGAGCCCGGTACAGCCAACGGCCGCCGTAGGCCATCGCCGCGCTCTTGCCGACGACGATCCCCGGCTCCAGCGGGTCGAGGATGTGGAAGAAGTGGAGGAACTGGTCGCCGAAGACCTCGCGCAGGCGGGCGACGTTCTCGCGCCCCTGGTGATCGGTCTCCCGCGTGATGATCGCGACCATCCGCAGGTCGCGCGGATAGTCCGTCCTCGCGAGTGCGGCGACCGTCTCGCACAGCTTCTCGAACGGCTCGGTATACGTCGGGATGAGCGCGACGTGCCATAGGCGATCCGGTCGCGGCATGTCCACGACCGGGTTCTCGATGAGCCGATCGAGCGCGCGGCGCTCGTCCTGCAGGCGATCGAGCTCGCGCCGTCCGCCGGACGCGGCGAGACCCCGGCCCGAGGCCTCGAGGACGCCCACCCGGTCGGCCACGAGCGCGATGCGCCGGTCGATCTCCACCCTGCGCTCGCCGATGTCCGACAGCGCGAACGCCCGGGTTCGCCAGTCGACCGCCATCACCCGCCGCATCCGCGTGAACGACACGGCGACGCTCGCGACGAGCACGACGGCCTTGTACAGCCAGTAGAAG
>VBHW01000042.1:0-9776 GCA_005881055.1 Chloroflexota bacterium | reverse complement strand
CGATCGGCGCGACGATGAGGGCCCAGGTGACGACCCCGGGCACGATCTCGAGCGCCCGTATCGTGCGTGGGACCTGTGCGGCCAGCACGTTCGTCCGGGGCGCGATTGCTCCGGACGAGTCGGGCCGGCCCGGAATGACCGCCAGCCCGGCACGCGCGGCCGCGGTAGCACCATCTGCAACGGGCGTTGCCTCGCGGACGGTCGGCGGCGCGGCCTCGCCCAAAGGCTCTGCCGCGGACAACGCGGCCGTGCCGTCGCTCACCCCCGTCGCCCGGTCGAGCGGGCCCGTGCTGGCGGCGGGGGTCGCGGCTGTGACGGTCTCCGCGACCTCGCTCGCGAGGGCCTCAGCCACCCTCGTCGATGGGGGTCAGCCAGTGCCGGTACTGCGGCAGGCGGCCCCGGACCGCGTCGAAGTAGCGTGTCTTGATCGCCCGGGCGATCGGCCCGACCGAGCCGGTACCGACCGCGCGGTGGTCGACCTCCACGACCGGGCTGACCTGGACGCCGGTGCCACAGAGGAACACCTCGTCCGCGATGTACAGCTCCGAGCGGTCGATCGAGCGGATCTCCGTCGGAATGCCCTCGGCGGCGGCGAGCTCGAGGATGGCTCCCCTCGTGATGCCCTCGAGGATGTCGTCGTAGACCGGCGGCGTGATGACGACCCCGCGCCGGACCATGAACAGGTTCGCGGCGGACGCCTCGGACGCGTGGCCGTCCGGCGTGAGCACGAGCGACTCGTCGAACCCGTTGAGCTCGGCCTCGCTCTTCTGGAAGGCCATGTTCACGTAGCCGCCGGTGATCTTGCCGCGCGCCGGGAGAGCCTCGTCGGCGTTACGGCGCCACGACGACGTCATGATCCGGACGCCGGCCTCGGTGTCGATGTAGTTGCCGAAGGGCACGGTGATCACGTCGAAGTCGTGCTCGAGGTGATGGAGCCGGACCCCGATCGCCCGGGTGCTCTTGTAGAAGCACGGTCGGATGTACGCGTCCTCGCGGAACCTGTTGCGGCGGACGGTCTCGACGACGATCGCCTGGAGGTCGTCGACCGACGGGACGTCGTCCATGAGGAGGATCCGGCACGAGCGGCGGAGGCGATCGGGGTGCTCGCGCAGGAAGACCGCCGACAGGCGCTCCTGCTCCGGGTTCCAGTAGGCGCGGATCCCCTCGAACGTCGCGGTTCCGTACATGAAGGCGTGCGTCATGACGCTGACCTTCGCCTCACCCATCGGGACGTAGCGGCCCTCGAAGTAGCAGATGAGGTCATCGAGGCTCGGCGCAGAGCTCGTCCCCGCGGCGGGCGCCGGGGTGGTCGGAGCCTCCGGTGCGGTCGGCGCCTCGCGGGCGGCCGAAGGAGCCGTGCCGGCCGCGCCGTGCGGGCCGGTTGCCGTGGCCTTCTGGGTGAGCATCGGAGAGGAGCTCCCGTTCTGGCGGACGCCGCTCGATCGATCGCGCCGAGACGCGCGCCCGCGCCCACGGCCCGGCCGGAGTATAGCGCCACCCGCCGTCGCCACGGCATCATGGGCCGGCCGGGGCCTTTCAGTCGTCCGTCAGGTCCCGCCCGTCGCGAGGCTCCGCACGACCGCGCCGAGGTAGAGGACATAGAAGGCGCCGCCGACGAGGAGCCCGCGGCCGCGCAGCCGCCCGGACCAGGCCATCGGCAGGAAGATCGCGGCCGAGGACGCGAACGCGATGAGCGCCGACCCGAAGACGAGCAGGGTGTCCTGGGTGATCGCCCAGTGCTCCGACGCGAAGGCGAGGGCCACGACCGTCGGGATCGTGCTCTGGAAGACCATGGCGCCGGTGATGTTGCCCATCGCGAGCGTGTCCTTGCCCTGGCGGACCCAGATGACGCTGTTGAACTTCTCGGGGAGCTCGGTCGCGATCGGGGCGATGATCAGGGCGAGCAGCGCCTCGCCGAAGCCGAGGGCGTGCGCGAGCCGCTCGACGGCGCCCACGAACGCGTACGCGCCGAGGATGATGCAGGCGAGCGCGAGGACGACCTGGAAGTAGACGATCCGCAGGCGGGGCGTCTCCAGGTCGGCCGGCGCCTTGCGATCCAGGCGCTGGAGGCGCAGCGGCGCGAGGTCGTCGCTCGACGACGCGGCCGCCTCCTCCTTGAAGTGCATCCGGACGTAATAGGCGTAGATCCCGAGCAGGACGAGCGCCACGATCCAGCGCGGCCAGCCGAGATCGGCCGGGAGGAACGCCGCCGCGAGCGCGATCACGTACGCGACCGCGAAGTAGCGCATGTCCGCCGCGAGGACGCGCGTGTTGACGAGCATGACGTCCTGCGTCGTTCTCCGGCGCGCGACGACGAGCACCGCGATGCCCGTCACGAGCATCGCGAGCGTCGACAGCATGAACGGCGCCCCCAGGATGGCCCCCACGCCCACCTCGTTCGCCGCCTCGGTGCCCCCGACGAGGATCGCGATGAGCGGGATCGTCGTCTCGGGCAGCGCCGTCCCGACGGCCGCGAGCACCGATCCGACCGCGCCCTCTGCGAGGTTGAGCTTGTGGCCGACCCATTCGATGCCGTTGGTGAACAGCTCGGCGCCGATGAGGATCACGACGAAGGCCCCGGCAAGGATGACGACGTCCATCGCGTCTCCCGTCAGGCCGCCGATTCGCCGAGCGCGGTCCCGATGATCACGCCCACCGCGATGACGAGGAGGATCGCCGCCGACACCGCGACCATCGCCCGCTCCCCGGCCATGGCGAAGCCGGCGAGCGAGGCCGCGACGCGTGCCGACGGGGTCGCGATGACGACGAGGAGGCCCAGCCAGAGGACGCCCTCGGGCCGACCGGCCATGACGTCCACCGGGAGGCGCCCGAGGTCGAACGGCGCCTTCGGGTCGAGCGGCGATCGGCCCGCCACGGCCATGAGACCGACGCCGATCGCGAGCAGCCCGACGCCGGCGAACGTCCCGATCGCGAGCAGGCGTGCGAGCGCCGCATCGAGTGCGTCGCCCGCCAGAGGGGTGCGCGCCGCCTGGCTCATCCCAGCGCCTTCCGCGCCATCTGGAACGCGGTGTACAGCAGGACGACCGTGAACAGGAGACGAAGCACCCGGAGATCGATCCGGTGGACGACCCGGGAGCCGATCGAGGCGCCGACGAAGACGCCGATCGCCGTCGGTCCGGCCACGTACGGGTCGATGCCCCCGCGGAGGAGGTAGATGACCGCCGACGCAGACGCGGTCACGCCCATCATGAGGTTGCTCGTCGCCGTCGCGACGCGCAGCGGCACCCCCATCGCGAGGTGCATGAGCGGCACTTTGACCGTCCCGCCGCCGATGCCGAGCAGGGCCGAGACGACCCCCGCGAAGACGCTTCCGGCGACACCGGCACCGAGCCGGTGGACGCGATAGCCCGGCCCCGAGAGTCGCGCAGCAACGCCCTGGCCGGGGCCCTCTCGCGCGGTGTCATCGAGCGCCGCGCCGGCGGCAGGTGGGTCGTCGTCGGCTGCGGCGGCGATGCCCTCCGCCTCAGCCGGAGGAGCCCCGCGACGGAGCACCATCGACAGGCCCACGTACACCAGGAGTGCCGCGAAGAGACCCGCGAGGAGGCGGACGTCCAGCGCGAAGGCGACGATCCCGCCGACGATCGCGCCGGTGGCCGTGAACAGCTCGAGCGTCATGCCCAGGCGCAGGTTCGCCGCGTGCCGCTGGAGGAAGACCGAGGCGGACGCACTGCTCGTCACGATGACGGCGACGAGGCTCACGCCGACCGCATCGCGCAGGGGCAGGCCGAATCCAAGCGTCAGGAGCGGCACGATGAGGGTGCCCCCGCCCAGGCCGAGCAGGGACCCGAAGAGCCCGGCGCCCGCGCCCGCCCCGAGCATTGCCAGGCCGACGATCACGCGATGTGGCGCCGCTTCGGCCGGCCTGGACCGGACCGCCGGTGCTGGGTCACCGCCGGCCGGTCAGGGGCGAAGGTGCTGAGGGGCGTACGGCAGCAGCGCGACATGACGGGCGCGCTTGAGGGCGATCGCCAGCTCGCGCTGGTGGCGGGCGCAGGTGCCCGTCTTGCGGCGCGGCTCGATCTTCGCCCGCTCGGACAGGTAGCGGCGGAGGCGGTTGACCTCCTTGTAGTCGATCGTGACCGTCTTGTCCGCGCAGAACGCGCACACCTTGCGGCGGCGGCTGTCCCGGAAGTAGTCGTTGCGCTTCTTCGCGCGTGCGGCAGGTGGCATGTCGGGGTGTTGTCTCCGTTCAGTGGGTCAGAAGGGCAGGTCGTCGAGGTCGCCCTGGTCGAGGTCGGACCGGCCGGGACCATTGGACGAGGCGTCGGCGGCACCGACGGGAGTCTCGACGGGCCGCCGGGCGGGCGGCGTGAACCCGGGATCGCCGCCTTCGTCGCGCTGGCGCCGCTCGAGGCTGACCACCCGGTCGGCGATCAGCTCGGTGGTGTAGCGCTTGTTGCCCGTCTGGTCCTCCCAGGTCCGCGTCTGGATTCGACCTTCGACGTAGACCTTGACGCCCTTGCGGAGGTTCTCGGCGGCGCGCTCGCCGGTCTGGCCCCAGGCGACGACCCGGAACCACTCCGTCTCCTCCTGCCACTCCCCATCCGAGCCGCGGAAGTTCCGATTGACCGCGACCGTGAACTGGGTCACGGCCTGGCCGTTCGGCGTGTATCGCATCTCGGGGTCGCGGCCCAGGTTGCCGATGATCATCGCCTTGTTGAGCGACATGGCTGATAGTCCTCGTCAGTCGATGGCGGCGGGAGCGGCTTCGCTCTCGGACTCGTCGATTCGCTCGGTGGTTTCCTCTTCCTCCTCCTCGGACGGCAGGCCGGCCTCGACCTCCTGGTCACCGTCGCGGCGGGCTGCCTTCACGGGCCGCTCGTCGCGGGTGACGAGGTGGCGGATGACCTCTTCGGTGATGAGCAGGCCGTGCTCGAGCTCCGCGATCGATCCGGTCGGTGCCTCGAAGAGGACGATGTGGTAGGACCCCTCACGATGGCGGTCGATCGGGTACGCGAGGCGTCGACGGCCCCAGGGCGCGACCTTCACGATGGACCCGCCACCGGCGACGATGCCCCGAGTGGTGCGGTCGATGACAGCCTGGACTCGGTCGTCCGCCACGTCGGGCCGGATGACGAGCATCAACTCATAGCGGCGCATGCGCCAGATCCACTCCTTCCTGTGGGAAAGCCCCGCTGTGGGACACGACGCCGGCGCGGCGATCGGTCCGGGCGGAGCCGAAAGGACGACTCGAGGAGTCTAGCATCAAACTAGGCTGAGACGGCCGCCGTTGTATGCTCTGGCGGCCGGGCGGCTGCATCGGCACGTCCTCGACCATCACCGTCAACGGAGGCCTCGTGCCGGCCAGCACCCTGTTACTCCTCGATGCGGACCCCGCATCTGCCGAGGTCATCCGCGGCGTCCTGACCGGCGTGGGCTACGCCCTCAACCTCGCCCAGACCGGCGACGAGGCCTTCCATCTCGCCGGCGATCACCAGCTCGTCATCATCGACGTCGTCACCGGCCCGCGGACCGCCGCCGACGTCTGCCGCGAGATCCGCCAGACGCCCGCGCTGTCGGCCGTGCCGGTGCTCTGCATCAGCCAGTCGGATGACGTCGAGGACCGGATCAACTTCCTCGAGGCCGGCGCCGACGACGTCATGGCCAAGCCGTTCGACGCGCGCGAGCTCGAGGCTCGCGTCGAGGCGCTCCTGCTCCGCTTCCAGCGCTCGCGCGACCTCGCACCGGCGAGCATCCAGGACCCCTCGGACCGCCCGCTGCGGCGGCTGGTCACCTGCTTCTCCCCGAAGGGCGGCGTCGGCACGACGACGATCGCCGTGAACATCGCGGTGTCGGTCGCGGAGCGGCGGCCCGATCGTACGCTGCTCATCGACCTCGATCGCCAGTTCGGCCAGGTCGCGACGCACCTGAACCTGACGATCCGCAACACGCTCGCCGACGTCGCCCGCGACGATGCGGCGCTGCGCGAGCCCGAGCTCCTGCGCTCGTACACGACGCGCCACGAGAGCGGGCTCCACGTCCTGCCCGCCCCAGGCTCGCCGGAGCAGGCGGAGCTCGTCGGCGGCGAGCAGACGGAGCGTCTCCTCGAGACCGCGCTGACGGCATACGACTCGATCATCGTCGACGCGGGCTCGCAGCTCGACGACCCGGTGCTGGCGGCGCTCGACCGGGCGGATGGCGTGATCTTCACGGTCCATCCCGAGATCGCGTCGCTCAAGGCCCTGCACTTGCTGCTCGAGGTCCTCGCCGACGTCGGATCGGTCGGCGCCAAGGCGACGTTCGTGCTCAACAACGCCTTCGCGCGCGAGGCGTTGAAGATGCAGGCGATCGAGGGCGCCCTCGGGACGCGGATCGCCACCGACCTGCCGTACGACCCGTTCCTCTACCTGAAGGCAGTCAACGAGGGCATCCCGGTCGTGCGGGGTGCGCCGCGTTCGGCCCCGGCGGAGCGGCTCGTGCGCCTCGCGGCCATCGCGTTCGGCGAGGACGCGAGCACGGGGGTCGCGGCGCATGACGACAAGGAGCGGCGCGCGAAGAGCCGGTTCGGTCTCCTGCGCCGCGCCTGACCCGGGGTCGGCCGGGTCGGAGCCCCTACTCCCCCGTCTCGTCCTCGATCGGCGCGGTCGGCGGCACATCTCGGCGTCCGGACCTGCCAGATCCTGCGGTCATGGGTGTTAGCCTTCGGCCGCCAACAAGGCCGCGATCAGGCCCGCTGCCAGATGCCCACCACTGCGGCAGATGGCGCTGGATTGGGCCGACTCGCGGCCTGACGCCCGCCGTCGACGATTTTGGTACGGGTCTAGCGCCGGATTGTGCCTGGTGCCGAGGCCGAGATTCGAACTCGGATGCCCTTGCGGGCCGCGGTGTTTAAGACCGCTGCGTCTGCCGTTCCGCCACCTCGGCAACCGACACAAGGGTACCCAAGGCTCGGCCAAGGTCGATGGCTGGGTCTGGGGTGTGGAGGCGACGAGCGGATTCGAACCGCTGAATAGAGGTTTTGCAGACCTCCCCCTTAGACCACTTGGGTACGTCGCCTCGGACGTCCGCCGGCGGGGACCGACGATGCGGATCGGGCATCCGCAAGCTGTATGGCTGCCCCTCGAGGATTCGAACCTCGGTTCACGGATCCAAAGTCCGCTGTCCTACCACTAGACGAAGGGGCAGCGGCAGGGTCCTCGTGGGACGGCCCGGTTCGTGTCGGACAAGAAAATGGAGCGGAAGACGGGACTCGAACCCGCGACCCTCACCTTGGCAAGGTGATGCTCTACCAACTGAGCCACTTCCGCCCGCGTTCTGACCACCGCATTGGTGGTGCCGAGAGCCAGAATCGAACTGGCGACACCGCGATTTTCAGTCGCGTGCTCTACCAACTGAGCTATCTCGGCCCGATGGCCAACCAGGCTGGCCGCCCGTCGGCGACGGCGAGGATACCACGGGCTCGAACGGCCCTTCAACGCACGGACCGGCTGTGCGACTGGGGCGGTCCGGCTCCGTGACAGGGGCGGTCCCGGCTCCAATCCGTCCGCGTATTACGAGCATGATTATGGGGCGCCATTTCCGTCGGACGACGAGTCTCGATCCGCCTGCGGCTGGAGGACCCACGCACGGAACGCCGCGTCCGGGAGGTCGCGACCTGGCGTAGCCTGAGGCCACGGCCCGTCTAACCCCTTCCGTAGCATTGCTCGGAATATTCCTGCGCTGGGAGGCCGACTTCGGCGGCGGCGCCGCCGCGGCCTCGCGGCTGCGCGGCCTCGCGGCCGCGCGGGTCAGTCGAGGCCGGCCAGGGCGGCGGTGTCCGTCGGGTCGAGCGGTGGCTCGCCGCTCAGGTCGCGCAAGAGGTTCACCCGGTCGACGATCGGCGGATGGGTCGAGAACAGCCCCGCGGATCGTGCCTCGAACTTCTTGATCGGGTTCGTGAAGTAGAGGTGCTGCGTCGCCCGGGAGGCGACCTCGAGCACCTCCTTGTCGGTCGCGATCTTCTCGAGCGCGCGCTCCAGCCCGTGCGGGTTGCGCGTGATCTCGACCGACGACGCGTCCGCGAGGTACTCCCGCTGGCGGCTGACCGCGAGCTGGACGAGCTGTGACGCGATCGGGGCGAGGATCGCGAGGATGATCGCGACGATGAAGAAGATCGCGCCGAGCCCTCCCCCGCCACGGTCCCTGTCGTCGCGCGAGCGGCCGCCGCCGAACCAGAAGCCCCAGCGCAGGAAGAAGTCCGAGAGCAGCGCCACGCTTCCGACGAGGACGCCGACGAGCAGCGTGAACCGGATGTCGTAGTTCCGCACGTGCGACAGCTCGTGCCCGATGACGCCCTGGAGCTCCTCGCGATCCATCTTCTCGAGCAGCCCCGTCGTCACCGCCAGGGAGGCATGCGCCGGATCGCGACCCGTCGCGAACGCGTTCGGTGCGGTGTCCTCCATGACGTACACGTGGGGCATCGGCACTCCGGCGGCAAGGGTGAGCTCGCGCACGACGTTGATGAGCTGCGGCGCCGCCTGCTCGTCGACCTCGCGCGCCTGCGACGTCGCGAGCACGAGCTTGTCGCCGGCGAAGTACGAGCCGAGGGACGAGATCCCCGCGATCGCGATCGCGATGAGCGTCGCGCCGACGCCTCCGGACGCGGTCCCGGTCAGGGCGTAGCCGATCGCGAAGCCGAGCAGCCCGAGGATCGCCGCGACGACGATCGCGAGCACGATCGACTGCCGTTTGTTTGATGAGATCTGGTTGTAGAAGGTCGTGGCCATGTCAGGTCAGGGCGATCAGGTCAACGAGCCCGGGTCGGCACGATCGGGTCATCGGGACGAGCGACCGACCGTACGGGCGCCCGATCGAGTCCGTCAGCGCAGGGCTACGACCGGGACCTCCTGGGCCTCGGGCTCGGCCTCGAAGAACTCGCGCTTCGTGAACCCGAACGGTCCGGCGATGAGGACGTTCGGGAAGACCTGGATCGACTGGTTGTAGTCGAGGACGCTCGCGTTGTAGTGCTGGCGGGCGAAGCTGATCTGGTTCTCCGTCGTCGTCAGCTGCTCCTGGAGGCTGAGGACGTTCTCGTTGGCCTTCAGCTGCGGGTAGTTCTCGACGACCGCGAACAGCGATCGGAGGGCGCCGGTCAGCATGTTCTCGGCCTCGGCCTGCTGGGCGGGGCCCTGGGCCCCGGCGGCGATGGCGTTCGCGCGCGCCTCGGTGACCTTCGTCAGGACGTCCTGCTCGAAGTCCATGTAGCCCTTGACCGCGTTGACGAGGTTCGGGATCAGGTCGTGCCGCCGCTTCAGCTGCACGTCGATCTGGGCGAACGCCTCGTCGATCCGCAGGCGTCGCTGGACGAGGCCGTTGTAGATGCCGATGACGAAGACGACGATGAGGACGATGACGACCAGGAGAATGATGAGCGGCAGCATTCGGCCTCCTCGTTGCGTGACGGTTGGGGCGGACCGCCGGGACGGTCAGTCTAGCAAACAGTCCCCGCTCAACCGACGCGGGAACGCCCGGACCGTTGCGCCGTCCGCACCCGCCTGGCCAACGAGCGACGTTCGTATCCGGCACGGGGTAAAGGGCCGGTGGGCGGTGAGGGACTCGAACCCCCGACATCCTCGGTGTAAGCGAGGCGCTCTGACCAACTGAGCTAACCGCCCGCCCGCGAGGATACGCCGGCCGTCGTGAATCACGAGCGGCGGCCCATTCGGACCGCCGCGTCAGCCTGCAGAGAGTGGTGCCCAGGCCGGGACTTGAACCCGGATGAGTTGCCTCATACGCCCCTCAAACGTACGCGTATACCAATTCCGCCACCTGGGCAC
>VBHW01000041.1 GCA_005881055.1 Chloroflexota bacterium | reverse complement strand
CGAGGACGCGGTCGTGTACGCGGAGCACCTGCTCGACGCGCCGGGGACCCTCGCGGAGATCCTCGGTCCCGACGCCGCCGGCGACGAGCTGTCGACGACCTCCGGGCCCCAGGCTTGACCGCGCGACCACGGCCGGCACGATCCTCCGAACTCGGTGACGATTGAACACGGTGACGATTCAGGAATCGACGCCAAGGGTTCATTGGCTGTAGGTTGAATCAGCGGGCCGGAGCCCGAAGGATTCGCGGTCGGGGTCCAACCCCAGCGACTCGCGCGCCGCCGGAGATGCCCGTCGGGGCGCCACGTCGACCGCCCAACCGAGCCAATGTGGAAGCAGCGGTGCCATCGGGTACCGTAGCGCCGCCGAACAGGAGGAGTTCGACGCCGTGGTCTCAACCCGTCACATCGCGGCACCGTCTCGCCGCATCCCGCTGTCCGTCACCGTCCTGCTCACCGCCCTCGCCCTCGCGGCGCGCCTTGCGAGCCCCGTGCCTGCGAGAGCCGCCGGCGCCCTCTCGATCACGACGCCGTACCCGGCGATTCAGGCGGCGGCAGGATCGCGCGTCACCCTCGACCTGACGGTCACCACGAGCGCGGAGGCGCGCGTCAACCTCGCCATCTCGGGCGTCCCGACCGGCTGGAGCGCGAGCCTCCACGGAGGGGGCTTCCTCATCGACAGCGTGCTCTCCAGCCCGAAGTCGCCGCCGGCGGTGACCCTCCAGGTGAACCTGCCCGACGACGCAAAGGCGGGCACCTACCACCTCGTCGTCAAGGCCACGAGCGGCGGGCAGGCCGCCGACCTGCCGATCGACATCCGCGTCGCCGAGTCCACGGGGGCCGGCGAGTTCTCGCTGACAACGGACATCCCCCGCCTCAAGGGCGCGGCCACGACGGGGGCCTCGTTCAGCTTCAGCCTCACGCTCCACAACGACAGCCCGGCAGACGCGACGTACACGGTCCAGACGAACGGTCCCGACGGCTGGACGATCAACGCCGAGGTGGCCGGCCAGAGCCAGGCGGCGACCGCGACGGTGACCGCCGGCAGCACGAGCAGCATCACCGTGACCGCGAACCCGCCCGACGGCACCGCGGCCAACACGTATCCGATCCAGGTGGCCGCGACCGTCAACGGACAGCCCGTGGTCCAGCAGCTCGAGGTCGACATCACGGGCACCTACCACCTGACGCTCACGACACCCGACAGCCGGCTGAGCACGCGCGGCACGTCCAGCAGCGCGACCCAGCAGCAGTTCGTCGTCCAGAACACCGGGACGGCCGACCTGACGGGCGTGAAGGTCACGGCAACCGCGCCGACCAACTGGAAGGTGACGTTCGACAAGGACACCGTCGACGTCAAGGCGGGCGAGCAGGCGACGGTGACGGCATCGATCGTGCCATCGGGCGACGCCATCGCCGGCGACTACGTGATCACGTTCTCGGCAGCGTCGAGTCAGGCCTCGCAGGCCACGGCAACCGCCGACCTGCGGTTCACCGTCGAGACGTCGACGCTCTGGGCGATCGTCGGCATCGCGGTCATCGTCCTGACGCTCCTCGCCCTCGGCTGGGTCTTCCGGACGTACGGTCGCCGATGACCGCCGCCGTGGGGCCCGTCGCCGATCGGTCGCGGCACGTCCGGGGGCCGGTGAGCGCCGAGCCGCTCATCCGGCTGCGCGGGCTCACGAAACGCTACGGGACGCTCACCGCCGTCGATCGGCTCAGCCTCGAGATCCACCGGGGCGAGATCTTCGGGCTCCTCGGCCCGAACGGCGCCGGCAAGACGACGACGATCCTCATGATGCTCGGCCTCTCGGAGCCGACCGACGGCGAGGTCCACGTCCTGGGCCTCGACCCGTCGCGCAACCCGCTCGACGTCAAGCGGCGCGTCGGCTACCTGCCCGACAGTGCCGGGTTCTACGGCGGCCTCACCGGCCGCGAGAACCTTCGCTACACGGCGCGCCTGAACCGCCTGGGCGGGAGCATCGGGGAGGAGCGCATCGCCCTCGTGCTCGACCAGGTCGGCCTGACGACGGCGGCGGATCGACGGGTCGAGACGTACTCGCGCGGCATGCAGCAGCGCCTCGGCATCGCCGATGCCCTCGTGAAGGACCCGGAGATCCTCATCCTCGACGAGCCGACGGTCGCGATCGACCCGATCGGCGTCGCCGAGATCCTCGACCTCATGCGCGCGCTCGTCCGTGACCGCGGCCTCGCGCTGCTCCTCGCGAGCCACCTCCTCGACCAGGTGCAGTCGGTCTGCGATCGGGTGGGCATCTTCTCGAGCGGCACGAGGAGCTCGCCGCGCGCTACGGCGACGAGCGGCAGACCTTCGTCGTCGGCGTCGAGCGCGGCGCTGGACTGGACGGTGCGGCCGCGGCACGAGCCTTCGGCGCGATCCCGGGCGTCCGCTCGGTCGAGCCGTTGAAGGCCGCGGGTGACGACGACCTCGCCTGGACGCTGACGCTGGCCGACGGCGCCGCCGTGGCGGCCGTGCGCCAGGCGATCGTGGCGACCGTCGTCGCCGAAGGCCTCCAGCTGACGCGGCTGAACCGGGGCGTCGCGTCACTCGACCAGATCTACCGGCACGCAGTCGAGCGGGCGACGAGCCCGACCGTTCGGGAGCGGCAGGGACCGCGCTCGAAGACCGAGCGCTCGGGATCGGCCCACGGCCGGCGGCGCAGGACACGCGACGCGCGCGGGCGCGAGGGGGGCGCCACGGCCGACGGAGCGGCCACGCCGCCTCGTGCCGGCGCGGGAGGCGGCGATGACGACGAGGAGTGACCCGTTCGAGCGCCTGCGCCGGCTCGAGCTCGGCGCCCGGATCTCGGACGTCCTCGCTGGCGGGACCGGCTGGCGGACGATCGCGGCCAAGGAGCTCGCGGACGACCTCCTGAGCATCCGCTTCGGGGTGGTGCTCATCATCGTCGCGCTCGCAGCGGTCGGGACCGTGTACTTCTCGTCCGCCTACATCAGCAGCGTCGCGTCCGACGCGAGTGGATCGCCGTCGCTCTTCCTCCGCCTGTTCACGGTGACCGGCGACCAGCTGCCGTTCCCGTTCTTCGGCCTCGTCGGGTTCCTCCTGCCGCTGGTCGGCATCGCGTTCGGGTTCGACGCGATCAACAGCGAGCGAGCCCAGGGGACGCTGCCGCGCCTGCTCGCCCAGCCGATCCATCGCGACGACGTCGTCAACGGCAAGTTCGCGGCCGGCCTCGCCGTCATCGCGCTCATCGTGACCGCGGTCACGGCGTTCGTCGCCGCGTTCGGCCTCGTCAGGCTGGGCATCACGCCGACCGGCTCCGAGGTCCTGCGGATCGTCGCCTGGCTGATCGTCTCGATTGTCTACGTCGGGTTCTGGCTCGCGTTCGCGAGCCTATGCTCGGTCGTCCTGCGGCGCGCTGCCACGTCGGCGCTCGTGGCGTTCGGCGTGTGGCTCGCGCTCAGCCTGTTCTTCAGCATCCTCGCGTCGCTCGTGGCGGGGGTCCTGGCACCCGCGCCGACCGGCTCGTCGTCCGATCAGGTCGTCGCGAACGCGCAGGTGGAGCAGACGCTCCTGGAGCTGTCGCCGATGACGCTCTACCAGGAGGCGACCGTGGCGCTCCTCGACCCGTCGGTGCGCACGGTCGGGGTCGTCCTCCCATCGCAGACGGACCGCGCGGTCGTCTCGACCCTCTCGATCGACCAGAGCCTGCTGGTCGTCTGGCCGCAGGCCGTCGCGATCGTCGCGCTGACGGTCATCTGCTTCGCCGTCGAATACGTCGTGTTCATGCGCCAGGAGGTCCGCGCCTAGGGAGGCCTCGGCGGGCCGCTCGCCCCACGGGTCGCCCTCAAACGTCGTCAGATGCTCGCATGGCTGGCGTTATCCGCCCCGAAAGGCCCAAACGTCGCCGATGCTCGCGTGGCTGACGCTAACCGCCCCGAATGGTCGCCACAGGCGCCAGATGCTGCCGTGGTTGGAATCTGGCACCGAATCCGTGCGTAGTGCCGTGGCGGCGCCATCCCTAACGCCAGCCACGACATCTTTTGGCACCGCCCCATCGATCGTGCACGACGAGGTGCCGCTCGAACGCCATCGAGTAGGCTTGCCCCGCCGAGCCGTCTCACCGATGCGGCTCATGGATGGGAGGGACGATGACGGCGCGGCGCGGGACCAGGGTGCGTCGATTCGCCTCGATCGCGGCGGCCACCGCGTTCGTGGCCATCCTGGCTCGGCCCGCCCCGGTGGCAGCCGACAGCACGATCGTCATGACGATGTCGCTCAGCCCGCATCCGGTCAGTGGCTCGTCCTCGTGTGCTCATGGGAGCTCGTGTGGGGCGACATGGCCAGCCTGGTCAACCACACCTACGACGAGACCTTCGGCTCGATCGAGATGCGCGGCCACTCCACGGACGGCTTCTGCGATCCATGGACTCTCAGGCTGCCCTACAGCGCGTCGGCGGCGTGGCTCTACAACTTCGGCATCAGCTCCGACGGGGTGAACTACGACCTGACGTCGTTCAACCCGGGGCCGAACTTCCCGATCTTCCACGGATCGAACGGCGTCCCGCCGGGCACGGGCATCACGTCGAGCACGCTGCCCGGCGTCTGGCTGAGCATGCCCAAGGGCTCGCTGGTCGGGGACCTCGTGACGGTCACGGCGCACCCGATCGGTGGGTACGACCAGCCGCCGGGCGGGGCCCTGTGGCAGGCCGGAACCGGAGCCTGCGGCTGCCCGATCTTCGCGAGCCAGACCAACCACAAGCTGTCATTCACGTTCACAGCCAAGGTCCCCGGCACGATCTCGGTCTTCTACAACGACAAGGGCGAGATCTTCAACGGGAACTTCGCCGGAGCCGCGATCGATCCGAAGGTCCGCAGGAGGACTGCGCCGCCTGCGACTCCTGCACCGACGCCGAAGCCGACGGCCAAACCATCGCAGACTCCGAGACCGACGCCGAAGCCGACGGCCGCGGCGACGCAGGCCTCAGCGGCGCCCTCACCCGAGGCGTCCGCGGGGAGGAGTCCGGCCGCTTCGTCCGCATCGGCCGGCGCGATCTCGTCACCGCTGGGCATCGGACTCGCGGCCGCACCCTCCCCGACGGGCGGTGCCGTTGCGGACGAGCCTGCAGCGAAGCGAGCGCCCAGCGACGGGCTGCCGCCCCTCGCCCTCGCGGCACTGCTTGCGGCCGGCCTCGCCGCCGTCGGCGGCATTGCACTCGTGCGGGGACGTTTGCGTCGCCCTCGCTGACGCACGGGCAGATTTTGGTTGCCTTGGGGCAACGTACTAGCCCGACCCAGGACCTTTGGCGACGAACCGGCTGTATTCTCTGGGAGAGTCGTACCAGCGAATGCGCGGACAATCGTCGGTGAAGGCTCGATTGATCGACGATCGAACGCAGTCGCGGACCCCAGCGAGGTAGCGGTCATGTCCCTGCTCCAGCGGGTTGAGCGGGCGCAACGGGCAGCCCAGGCTCCCGACGAGAGCGCCGTCGTCCCCGTGCCGCCCCCTGATCCGGCTCCGGTCGCGACTGCGCCGGTCACCCCGGCCCAGGGTTTCCTGAAGCCGGCGCGCGTCCCGGGCCGTGAGGAGCTGCTCCGCGACATCAGGATCCGCCTCCAGCAGGAGGTCATCGGCGCCTTCGACACGCTCATCGATGTCGCGCCCGCCGAGATCCGGGGCAAGGTCGAGCCGCTCGTCGACCGGATCATCGCCGCGAACGGGTTCGCGGTCACCCGGGACGAACGGCTTCGCCTCATCGACGAGGTCGTCGGCGAGATCCAGGGCTTTGGGCCGCTCGAGCCGCTCCTCCACGACGAGTCCATCACCGAGGTCATGGTCAACGGCCCGAGCCACGTCTACATCGAGCGCGGCGGCAAGATCCAGCGCGTCGACAGCGTGTTCCTCAACGACGAGCACGTGCTGCGGATCATCGACCGGATCATCACCCCGATGGGGCGGCGGATCGACGAGTCGAGCCCGCGAGTCGATGCCCGCCTGCCTGACGGCTCGCGCGTCAACGCGGTGATCTCCCCGTTGTCGCTCGTCGGTCCGGTCATCACCGTCCGGAAGTTCGCGGCGAAGCCCTTCACCGTCGAGGACCTCGTCGGCTTCGGGACAGCCACCGCCGAGATGTTCGAGTTCATGAAGGCCTGCGTCGAGGCACGCCTGAACGTGTTCGTGTCGGGCGGCACTGGCTCCGGCAAGACGACGACGCTCAACGTCCTCTCTTCGTTCATCCCCGAGGACGAGCGGATCATCACGATCGAGGACGCCGCCGAGCTCCAGCTCCGCCAGAGCCATGTCGTGACGCTCGAGTCGCGCCCGCCGAACCTGGAAGGCCTGGGCGAGATCACGATCCGCGATCTCCTGCGCAACGCCCTCCACATGCGGCCCGACCGCATCATCGTCGGCGAGTGCCGTTCGGGCGAGGCGCTGGACATGCTCCAGGCCATGACCACCGGTCAGGAGGGCTCGCTCTCGACGGGCCACGCGAACAGTCCGGACGACATGCTCCGCCGGCTCGAGACGATGGTGCTCATGACCGGGTACGAGCTGCCCCTGCGGGCCATCCGCGAGCAGATCGCCTCCGCCGTCGACGTCATCGTCCACACCGCCCGCCTCAAGGACGGCTCCCGCAAGGTCGTCAACATCACGGAGATCTACGGGATCGACGACGACGAGATCCTCACTCAGGACGTCTTCGCCTTCGAGCAGACCGCCTTCCGCGATGGACGGGTCGAGGGAGAGCTCAAGCCGACCGGAATCCGTCCGACGTTCATGGGCAAGTTCAAGTCGAGCGGCATCCAGCTGCCGCCGGGCGAGTTCGGCATCCCCCCGGAGGACCCGAAACGGGCGGGCCCGGCCCGCCAGGGCAAGGGCCGCTGGATCGCCGGGGAGTCGACAGCGCTGCCCGATCCATCGCGGCCGCCTGCTGGGCTCGGCCGCGCCGTCAGCGCCGGCGGCATGGTCTATGTCTCGGGGATGGGGCCGGTGGATCCCAAGACCGGGATGGTCATCAGCGGCCAGATCAAGGACCAGACGCGGCAGTGCCTCGCGAACCTGAAGGCAAAACTGGAGGAGGCCGGGAGCTCGCTCGAGAAGGTTGTCTGGGCGAACTGGTCTCTGCGTGACCCGAGCGAGTTCGAGACGTTCAACGAGGAATGGGTCCGCTGGTTCCCCGGGGACACGCCCGTCGGCCAGGGGACGCTCATGCCGCCACTCCAGCGCCGGGCCGGCTTCCGGATCTCGATCGGGGTCATCGCCGAGGCGTAGGAAGGCGGGGCCGTCGCCACGGTCGGATCCACGTCCGCGGCGGCCAGGACCGTCGCCGGCATCTTCGCGAGCATGGGCGCCGGCGGGCTCGTCCTCGGCGCGCTGCTCCTGCCGGCCGGCGCCCGTGCGGCCGAGCCACCGGCCCTGACCGTCTCGATCGCCGCGAGCGAGCACTCGTGCGCGATCGTCTCCGACGGCCGAGTCTGGTGCTGGGGCGCGAACGGGAACGGCCAGCTCGGCGACGGCACGATGCTGGACCGTCACCAGCCGGTCGAGGTGGTGGGCCTGCCGGGCGCGACGGTCGCCGTCGCGGCCGGGGACCGCTCCACGTGCGCCCTCTCCGCGGCCGGCGCGGTGACGTGCTGGGGTTACAACGAGTTCGGCCAGCTCGGGATCGGGACGACGACCGACACCGCGGTGCCAACTTCCGTCACCGGCCTGGCGAGCGGGGTGACGGCGATCTCAGCCCGAGGCGAGCACACGTGCGCCGTCACGGATGCCGGCGCCGTGCGCTGCTGGGGGGCGAACGTCAACGGCCAGCTCGGCGACGGCACGCACGTCAACTCGGACGTACCCACCGAGGTATCCGGGCTCGCCGGCAGGACGGTGGCGATCACCGTCGGCGGCGAGCACAGCTGTGCCCTCTCGGAACCTGGAGGGGTCGCCTGCTGGGGCTGGAACAAGACCGGCCAGCTCGGAGACGGGACGACGGTCGATCGAGAATCCCCGACTCCCATCGAGGGGCTCGCCAGCGGCGTTCGCGCGATCGCGGGGGGCGGCCGGCACACGTGCGCGCTCATGGAGGCGGGCGGGGCCAGGTGCTGGGGATACAACGAGCTTGGCCAGCTCGGCGATGGCACCCGGACGGACAGGGCGACGCCGGTGGACGTCGTCGGCCTCCCGGGCGGCACGACCGCGATCTCGGTCGGCGGGAACTTCACGTGCGCGTTGGGGTCCGCTCGCGGCGCGGTCTGCTGGGGCCTGAACTCCGCCGGGCAGCTCGGGAACGGCGCGACGACCGACAGCGCCTCGGCGGTCGAGGTCAGCGGCCTGCCGAGCGGCATCGCGGAGATCGCCTGCGGGTACAACCACACGTGCGTCATCGCCGCGGACGGAGGCGTCCGATGCTGGGGACTCAACGACGCCGGTCAGCTCGGCGACGCCTCGACGACCGATCGAGCCACCCCTGTCGCGGTCACGGCCGTTGGCGGGACGCCGCTCGTCGCGGCGACGAAACGAGGCCCGGAGGGCCCTCCGGCGATCCTCTTCCCGATCATCGGGTCGGTCGCCGCGCTCCTCGTCGCCGGTCTCCTCCTCCTCACAGCCCGCCGTCTCCTGCGACGCCGGGGCGCGGGGGCTTCCTGACGCTCGGTCGCCCCCCGCTCGTCAGCGACGCGCCGCCTCCGCCCTCGCACGCGCCCGTTCGAAGCCAGGCAGGCCGCGCTCGACCATCTCGTCGCTCGCCGTGAGCGAGATCCGGATCCAGCCGGGCACCTCGACGATGCTGCCGGGCAGGACGAGGACGCCCTCCTCGGCGAGCAGCTCGGCGAACGCGACGTCGTCGTCGATCGGGCTGCGGGCCATGACGTAGAACGTCCCCTCCGGGAGGGTCGCCTCGTAGCCGCGTTCGCGGAGCCCGCCGACGAGACGATCCCGGCGGCGCTCCAGCGCGCCGACGTCGATTGACAGCCGCTCGAGGTCCTCGATCGCGTGCTGGAGCAGCGCGTTCGGGAACGAGAAGCCGGTCGCGAGCTGGGCGATGAGCACCCGCTCCCGGAACGCCGATCGATCCTCCATCGTCGGCGGCACCGTCAGGTAGCCGATGCGCATGCCGGGAGCGAGGAGCGTCTTCCCGTACGAATACGTCGTGATCGTGTCCGCGTAGACCTCGGCAGGGCTGTGGAAGGGGCGTCCGTCGAAGACGATCCGGTTGTACGGCTCGTCGGCCACCAGGTAGACGCGGTGGCCGAACCGCGCGGCCGCGTCGGCCAGCGTCTCGGAGAGTCTCCGGACATCGGCCAATGGGTAGACGCGGCCGCTCGGGTTGTGCGGGGTGTTGAGCAGGACCGCCCGGGTGCGTTGAGTGATCGCGGCGGCGATCGCGTCGCCATCGATGTCGAACCGTGGCGGCGTGAGGCGGACGCGAACTGGCACGCCGCCGGCGGCGCGGATGAGGATCTCGTAGAACCACCACGGAGGCGACAGGAAGATGACCTCGTCGCCCGGCTCGACGATCGTCCGGAAGGCGACGGCCAGCGCGGCGAACCCACCGTTCGTCATCGCCACGTCGGCCGGATCCCACTCGAGACCGGTGCGTGCCGTCAGGCCCCGCGCCACCGCCCGCTGGGATCGGGGCTCGCTCAGCTTGTAGGCGAACCAGTCGGGCGACTGCGGCTCGAGATGGCCTCGCAACGCGTCGACGTAGCCGGGAAGGGGCATCTCCTGCGGGTTCCCCACCGCGAAGTTGGCGATGCCGGGCTGCCCGGTCCGGGCCCAGATGGGCCCGCTGAAGAAGTCGAGGAAGGCCGCGACCGAATCGCGGAGATCGCTCATCGTCGAGGTCGTGACCGTCATCGGTCGATCCTCCGGGTGGACATCAAGCGATATGACGCCCCCCAGACCGGACGTAGCCTATCGCGTCGATACCCGGTGCGCTCCCCAAACGGCCGGGTCGTAGCCTGCACATGGCAGTCACGAAACTGGGGAGGAGGATGCGATGTTCGAGCATCTCGAGAAGGCCGCCGAGGAAGTCGGCGATGCGATCGGCAGCGGCGTCGACGCTGTCGCGCACGCGTTCGGTGGCGAGATCCAGCTCGCGGAGGCGGTCGGCGACACGATCGTCATCGGTGCCCAGAGCCTTGCCGCCGACATCGATTCGGCGATCGGCGACGACGCCGGCTCGCGCCTCCGTCGCAAGTCGGCCCACGAATGGGCGGAAAAGCACCACGAGCACGTCATGGAGGCAGGCGAGGACCGCGCCGAGGCAGTGCTGGACATCATCGGCTACTAGAACGGCTCGGCCGGCAGCAGCCGCCGCGCGGCACTGTCGGCAAGCCGACACCCTGGAGGCGACACAGCCGCCACGGGGCGCGCGTCGATAGGTCCGAAATCCCACCCGACCGCACAACCACTCCAGGTGGGACGAGAGGACCCAGATGGATCGCGTCCATTCGTCGCTGTACAAGTCCCTCGCCGTCGTCGCCCTTGTCGTCGGCGCGTGCACGACGAGCCAGTCCGCCCCGACGTCGACCCCCGTCCCGACCGCCGCCACCGGGGCCGCGGCAACCGCGGGATCGGCGTCTCCTTCGCCGACGTTCGTGGACGAGACACCGGCGGCGCTTCCCTCGGACGCACCGGAGCCGACGCCCACGCCAGCGTCGTCGCTCGAGTCGACCCCGACGCCATCCGCTGCATCGACCGTGGCCCTCAAGCCACCGACCGGCTGGACCGCCTCGCGTCAGGTCGGAACGGCGACCCAGTGCATCTCCGTGACCGCGGGGATCGACGCCGCCGGACGGTTCCATGTCGCGGCCGAGTGCTCCGGCTCCATTCGGTACTACTTCTCGAGCGACGGAGGGCGCTCGTGGACGGCCCGCGTCTTCGCCCACGCCGCGAATCGCGACGAGCTCGATCCCAGGATCGGCTTCCAGGGCAACGTCGTCTATGTCGCCTATACGCGCATCATCCCGGATGGCGGGTGCAGCGGGACTCGTGGCGAACCGGTGGGAGTCTTCTTCCGCTCGCGGACGTTGCCCAACGGCGCCTGGTCGGCATCCACGCAGATCGGCTCGGCCGGCGACACGCTCGGATCGTTCCAGGTCGACCGGGGGATTCTCCACGCCGCGGTCACAGCCAGGGACCTGAGCTCGTACTACGTGAAGGTCGACGGGACCGTCGCCCACCGATACCTCATCTCCCACTCGTCGATGAGCGCGCCGTCGCTGCGCATCGGGTCCGACGGCCACGCTCGTATCGCCTATGCCACCTGGCGGGACGGGATCCGGTACGGGGTGTTCACCGGTTCCGCATTCGCGACCTCGAAGGTCACGGGCTCGATCGAGGAGGACGACGATCCGGTCCTCGCGCTCGACGCGGCCAACCACGCGCACGTCGTGTGGACGCGCTACGAGCCGGCGGCATGCGGACGCTTCCCCGTCGGCACTTACCACGCCTCGAACGCGAGCGGCGCGTGGAAGGCCGAGCGGATCACGAAGGACGTGGGCGACACTTCCATCCAGGTCGACGGCAAGACCGGCCGGATCCACGTCCTCGTCGGCAGTCAGGCCGGGCTGCGCTACTTCACGGCCGCTCCCGGCGGTACGTGGACACGAACCACGGTCGCCTCGACGAAGGACGTTATCTCTCCAGCGCTCCGGCTCGACCCCGCGACCGGGAAGCTCCTCGGCGTGTACATCGACCCATTCGAGACATCGAGGCGGATCTACTCGTTCACCACGACCTGACGGCCGTCGGCGAACGTCGAGATACAGGGAGACGCACGGACAGTACCGTGCCACCGGGGCACGGCCCGTGCGCCTCCCCACCACGTACCATCCGGAGCCCATCGGATGCGCACAACCCCCACCCGGGTCGGGACGACGATCGTGGCCGGCCTTCTCGCGATCGCGTGCTCGTCGCCCGCGAGCCCGTCCCCGCCCCTGGCCAGTCCGCAGTCGACGCCATCGACGTCACTGCCATCGCCGTCCGCGATGCCGCCTCCGGCTTCACCGAACGGTGCGTCACCAATCGCTGGGGCGCCGACCGCCTCTCCGCATCCGTCTGGCCCCGCGTCGGCCAGGCTCCCGGTTCGGGGCCGCGCCGTCGAGGTCGCGGAAGCAGTGCGGCTGGCGCCGGGTCCGGACGGAACGCTCTTCGCGGCCATTCCACGATCCGGCGGGTGGGTCCTGGCGCTCCTGGACCGGGGCGGGCGACCGCGCCCGGGGTGGCCGATCCTCGTCGAGAACGCCGGACCCTGTGAGCTCCTGCTGCCTCTCGAGGATGGTGGCATCAGGCTCGTCTGCCTGACCTCACGGCCCGGGGCCGACACCTCCGACGAATGGGCTTATGCGTTCGACGCGGGCGGCCGCTCGCTGACCGGGTGGCCGGTGCCGCTGCCGCCAGGGCAATGGACGGCGGGCCGGATGGCTCTCGATGAGCTCGTCCTGTTCGGGGTCGAACTCTCGCCGCCCGCTCAATGGCTGACGACGGTCGCCGCCGATGGCGCGATCCGTAGCGGCAAGAAGGTCCCGGGGGACGATGCGTGGGGTCACTCCGGTGGGGACGTCGGACCTGACCGTGTCGCCGTCGGCGTCGAAGACGGTGGCTTGATCGAGGGATCGGCTGAGGTGAGCCGGATCACTGCGTTGGCCCTGTCGGGGGCACGCGCAGGTTGGCCGGTGACGATCGACGGGGTCGCATCCGGCCCGGTGTTCGCGTCAGCCGGCCGGGTCGTCCTGACGGTCGGATCACGTGTACAGGGCACGAGCCGGATCGTCGTCGTCGACCCCCGGACGAGGGCTCTCTCGCGGTCGCCCAGGCTTGCGATCCGGACCGCGGAGTCGGGCGTGGACTGCGTCGCCAGCCTCCCGGAACGACCACTGGTCGCCAGGGACGGCAAGATCGTCGTCTTCAGCGCGGTCGACACCGCGATCTTCGCGCTCGA
>VBHW01000375.1 GCA_005881055.1 Chloroflexota bacterium | reverse complement strand
TCATGATGGACTGCGTCCTCGAGGCGTCGACCCTGACGGCGCTCGAATTCTGCGCCCCACTCATCCTCGACCGAGCCGTCGTATTCTTCGATGACTGGGGGGCGGGCGGCCTCGACGAGCGCGGTCTCGGGGAGAAGCGGGCCTTCGACCGGTGGCTCGCAGCGCATCCGGAGATGACGGCCGCAGCCCGGCCGGACCTCGTCTACGGAAAGGACTCCGAGGCGTTCCTCGTCGAGCGGCGCGAACCCGGCGGACGAGCCGCGACCGGCTAGACTCCCGGGCGCGTCCCGACCGGAAGCCGCACGGACCGGGAGGTGCTCCGGCATCGTGACCGCTCCCGTCACAGGCTGGGCAGGCGATCGCTCGCCAGCGGCAGGAGCGTCGCCTGCGGCGCCGTGTAGACACCTCCCTGTCGCGTGTCCCGGGAGATGACGGCGCCGGCCCCGATGACGGACTCGCGCGCGACTGTGATCCCGTCGCGGATCGTGCAGTTCGTGCCCAGGAACGCGCCGTCCTCGATCGTCGCGAACCCCGACACGGCGGCGTGCGACGAGATGAAGCAGTGGTCCCCGACGACCGACTCATGGCCGACGTGGCTGCCGCTCCAGAGGATCGTGTCATTGCCGATACGGACGAACGGATTGACGATCACCTGGTCCATCACCATGGTGTTGTCGCCGATCTCCACGCCGGGCCATATGGATGCGCGCGAGCTGACATACGTCACGAGGTCGTAGCCCATCGCCTTTGCCTGTGCGTAGCGCGCCGCGCGGAACCGGTTCACGCGACGGAAGCCCACCGCGACGAACATGCCGAACTGATCCGGCGGGTACGCGGTCGCGACCTCCTCGAACGCGACGACTGGCAGGCCCGCGACGGTCCCGTCGTCCAGGTGATCGCGATCGACTGAGCACGCGACGACGTCGTGCGGCGAGTCGTGGGTGAACAGGTGGTGCGCCATCCGTGCGATCGAGCCCGTGCCGAAGAGGACGAGCGCGCTCATCGGACGCCGTCCGTGGGGTGGTCCAGGTCGCTGGGCAGATCGAGCTGGAACGGATCCATCGCCCCGGGCGGCGGCTCCACGCCTTCTCCCCGAACGACCTTCTGGAGCGTCATCGCGAGGATCCGCAGGTCGAGCGCGATCGACCAGTTGTCGACGTACCAGACGTCGAGGGCAAGGCGGTCGTGCATCTCGATCCTTCGTCGGCCATTGACCTGGGCCCAGCTCGGGGGTGTACCGCCCGAGGTACTCCAGGAGAAGCGGTCGGGGCCCCACCAGGCTCATCTCACCCTTCAGCACGTTCCACAGCTCCGGCAGCTCATCGAGGCTCAGCCGGCGGAGGATCCGTCCCACTCGCGTGACTCGGACGGCATCGGAAAGGGGGCGCCCGTTGGCGTCCGCGGCCTCGTTCATCGTGCGGAACTTGATCACCGCGAACGACTGCCCGAAGCGTCCCGGTCGGCGCTGGCGGAAGAGGATCGGCGAACCCATGGTCCCGCGGATGGCGAGGGCAATGGCCAGCATGAGCGGTCCGAGCAGGACGAGGCCCAGCGCGGAGAGGACGACGTCCAGCGTCCGCTTCACGGCCCGGGCAGGCCCTCCTCGGCGTCCCCGGGCCGCACTCGCGCTGAACGGGGCGGCGGTGATCGGGTCGACGCGGTGCGCCGGGGCATCGGCGGCGCTCGTCTCGTGTGTCACGGCAGCCAGCGCTGGACTTCCGCGTAGTCGGTCTTGCCCGACGTCGTGGTGGGGATCGCCTCGACGTGCTCGAAGCGGAATGCCGCGTGGTGCAGTCGCAGCCGCGTCGCGATCGATCGTCCCAGGCGCTCCACGTCGCCGGCGGAGCCGAATGCGCAGAACGCCCAGATCACGTCGGGGCCGCTCACGACGGCCGCCGGCCCGGACTCCCGGACCATCTGCTCGAGCTCGTCGAGGTTGATGCGCAGGCCGAACACCTTCGCGATGCGCTTGCTCCGGCCGACCAGGAACAGGAACCCATCGTCATCGAGATACCCGATGTCGCCCGTCCGGAGCACGCCACCGAGCTCGTCACCGCGGGACAGGTCCCCGGGGCCCATCGCGTAGCCCAGCATGACGTTCGGGCCCTCGAAGACGACCTCGCCGGTGATCCTCGAGGATCCGGTGGTCGTGTCCTCCGCGTCGATCCGCAGTCGGCCGCCGGGGATCGCGATCCCGGCCGAGCCGAGCTTCTCCGGAAGGCGCTCGGGCGGTAGGTACGCGATGCGCGCCGTCGCCTCGGTCTGGCCGTACATGACGTAGAACCGGCCGCCGCGCTCCGCCATGAACTCGCTGTACCGCTCGGTCAGGTTGCGGTCGAGGGCACCGCCCGCCTGGAGCACGGTCCGCAGCGAGGGCAGCGCCATGTCGCGGAAGCCGATCCGTTCGAGCATCTGGAACGTGAACGGAACGCCGGACAGGCTCGTGCACGCCTGGGCCGCGAAGACGTCCCAGAACGGCTGTTGGATCACGCTCTCTCCCGTGAGAACAACCGCTGCGCCTGCCAGCCAGTGGCTGTTCAGGACCGACAGGCCGAACGAGTAATGGAGTGGCAAGGACGTGATTGGCCGCTCGTCCCCGGCCAGGCCGAGGTACGCCCCGATCGAGCGGGCATTCGCCTCGACGTTCGCGGAGCTCAGGCGTACGAACTTGCGGCTGCCGGTCGTCCCGGATGTCGCGAGCAGGAGGGCCAGCTCAGGGTTCAGCCGGTGCTCGGCGTAGGCGGTCCGCACGAGCTCACCACCGTCCCGTCCGACGACGGATCGGACGGGGACACCGCAGGCGTCGAGGCGCTTGGCGAGCCCGGCCGGCCCGGCCACCCAGGTCGCCTCGTAGACACGTGCGAGATCGATGCTCGCCTCATCGGACGCCTGCCCGTCGAGCAGCGCCACCGCATGCCCGCCCAGCATCGCTCCGGCGTAGGCCAGGCACGTCGTGACGTCGTTCCGGCACAGGACGAAGACGAGGGCCTTCGAGACGCCGAGCGGGGCGGTCCATGCACGAGCCTCCTCGGCCAGCTCCCGGTGCGAACGGACCGTGCCCGTGGCGCCGTCGATGAGGGCAGGCCCCGTCGCCCGGCCGAGTCCCAGGAACGTCATATAGCCATCGATCCGTCGACGCCGATCACCTCGATGCTCGCGTCGGA
>VBHW01000374.1 GCA_005881055.1 Chloroflexota bacterium | reverse complement strand
GAGCGGGCCGCCGCACACTCTGCCTGATCGGCGAGGCTCGAGGGCCGCTCAGTCGCCGATGCTCAGTCGCCGACGGGCACTCGCCGACGGTCAGTCGCCGCTCGGGCCGATGAGGGCGATCTCGCGCCACGCGACGAACGACGAGCTGCGCGTCGTGAGGATCCGGACGACCCGGACGCCTGTCAGGGGCGACGACGGCGTCCACGTCAGGACGTTCCCGTCCCTCGTCGTGCCCGAGAACGTGTGTACCGCCCGGAGCGACTCCGCGGAGGGGCCGACGAGCACGACGTGCCGCGTCGACCCGTTCGGGTACTGCGCGACCGTGAGCCTGACGGACCGGAGCGTCGATCGTGCGGGCAGGTCGAACTCGATCCACTGGGTCGGACCGGCGCCCGACTGCCAGATCGTGTCCGCGATGCCGTCGGCCGCCAGGCGCGGTCGCCCGTCGGAGGTCGAGCGCGACGCGCGGACCGTGGCGCCGCGCGCCAGGTCCTCCTCGAGGAAGGGGAAGGACTTCGTCCGACAGGGGTCGGGCCGTTCGCGCGGCGACAGGACGGCGTTGATGACGCCGTCGCCCTCGGTGCCCGTCCACACCTCCTGGTCGTCCGTCCCCTGGTAGTGCCAGTGAAACCAGCCGTCGACGCCGTACCGGCACGAGGCGACCTGCCAGCTCATGAGCCCGCTCGCGCCGGCCGCGGGGCTGTCGAACGCGAACTTGAAGGCGCCGTACTCGCCCATGACGACCGGGAACTTCTCCTTGCCTGTGACGCCGAAGTTCTGCATGAGCGCGGCGAGCGGGACATACCCCGGGTAGGGATGGATGTCGAGGAAGTCGATATCAGACCCGTCGAAGACCCCAGCCACGGGAACCGTTCGGGTGTCGTTCGCCGGTCGCCAGCGATTCGGTGTGTTAGGGGCGAAGACGCCGGCCGTGACGAGGGCGTCCGGGTCGACGGCGAGGATTGCCTTTCGCATCTCGGCCAGCCAGAAGCGGATGCCGTCGGTGACCATCCGGGAACGGTCATTCCTGTTCGCCATGTCGTACGTCCTGCCGTTCGCGGTCGTAACCACGCCGCTCGTGAGCGAGAACGGTGGCTTGTCCGCGAAGTACCAGACCTCCCCGCGAAGCCCATAGGCGAGGATCGCGCCGAGCGGTGCCCCGGCATCTCGAAGTCCATGGATGACATCGGTCCAGTACTCGCGGTAAACCGCCAGGCCCACGGGAGAGAAATACTGGCTGTTCATATAGCCGTCGAACGTTCCGCAACAGGTCGCTTCGACCCGCGGTACATAGCCGCCGAGCTTCGGCAGGTCGTTCGTCTCGAGCAGCACGGGGAGGCCGACAGCCTCGGCCCGTCGGAGGAAATCCGCGACGTTCGCGAGATACGCCGAGCGAAGGCCGCCGGCCGGGTCGCCGATGCAGTCGTCCTGGCAGATATCGAGAGCGGTCCGAACCGCCGTGTAGCCAAGCTCACGCATCGCGCGAAGGTCGGCCTCGGCGGCTGCGCCATCGTAGCTGCCAGGGGCAAATGTCCGATCGGCGACGAGACCGTCGGGTCCGACGGCGAGGTGGTGGTCGTTCGCTCCACGGACGACGAACCGGGCCCCGCTCGCCCGATCGAAGAACTCGGCGGTGCCGCGCGCCTTCCGGATGCCGATGCGGTGCGTGGGCGGCGTGCCGCCTGTCACGACGGGCGACGCCCCCGGAGACGTGCCGTCTGCTGGCGCCGTCGCGGTCGCGGGCCCGCTCGCCGGTGGCGGCGCGGGCAGGCCGCAGCCGCCGAAGAGGGCAGCCGCGACGAGCAGCGCCGCGCCCCGTCGGAGACGTCCGCTGGGCGGCAGCCGTCGCTCCACCGGCCTACCCTACGACGCCCCTGTCGACTCGGGAACGGCCAGATGGCCCGCGTCGTGCCGTTGACGTACGCTTCCGCGATGACCACTGAAACCGGCCGGATCGATCCGTCGCTCGCTCCGATGGCCCCCGACGATGCTCGCCCGCGCGTCCCGCTCGCGGAGCGCGCGCTGAGCCAGCGCGTCCGCGCCGTCCCGCCGTCGGGTATCCGGCGCTTCTTCGACATCCTCGCGTCCATGGAGGACGTCATCAGCCTCGGGGTCGGCGAGCCCGATTTCGACACGCCGGTGCCGATCATCGAGGCCGGGATCGCGAGCCTCCGCCGCGGCCGGACGCACTACACGAGCAACTACGGCACGGTCGCGCTCCGCCAGGCGCTCGCGGGCCATCTCGAGAGCCGCTACGGCGTCAGCTACGACCCCGCCCGCGAGATCCTCATCACGGTTGGTGCCAGCGAGGCCGTCGACCTCGCCCTCCGCGCGACCTGCGACCCGGGCGACGAAGTGATCCTCCACGAGCCCTCGTACGTGGCGTACGTGCCGGCGATCACGTTCGCCGGGGGCTCGCTCGTCCACGTCCCGACGCGGGCGGAGGACGACTTCGCGCTCGATCCGGCGGCGGTCGAGGCGGCGATCACCCCTCGGACGAAGGCCCTGTTCCTCGGCTACCCGTGCAACCCGACCGGCGCGGTCCTCCCGGCCGACGTCCAGGACGAGCTCGCCGCGATCGCGGTCCGCCACGATCTGCTCGTGTACTCCGACGAGATCTACGACCGGCTCGCCTACGGGACGTACCGCCACCGCGCCTTCTCGTCGCTGCCCGGCATGCGCGAGCGGACGATCCTCATGGGCGGGTTCTCGAAGGCGTACGCGATGACCGGCTGGCGGGTCGGCTGGATGGCGGCACCCCGCGAGATCCTCGAGGGCATCGTCAAGGTCCACCAGTACGGGATCATGTCGGCGCCGACGACAGCCCAGGACGCCGCCCTCGTCGCGATCAACGACGGCGAGCCCGAGGTCGCCCGCATGGTCGCCGAGTACGACCGCCGGCGGCGCATGTTCGTCGACGGGCTCAACGCGATCGCCCTGCGCACGTTCGAGCCGCGCGGCGCGTTCTATGCCTTCCCGCAGGTCACCGCCACGACCGGCCTCGACAGCGAATCGTTCGCCCAGCGGCTGCTCGAGGAGGAGCGCGTCGCGGTCGTGCCCGGCGCCGCGTTCGGCCCGTCGGGCGAGGGCCACGTCCGAGCCTGCTACGCCACGTCGTACGAGCAGCTCGAGGAGGCGCTGCGGCGGATCGGGCGGTTCGTCGATCGGCATCGGAGCGGGACCGGCGGATGAGCGCACGGTTCGCCGCGGTGGCAAACGTGGGATGAGCGTCCTCCTGACGGCGTGCGGAGTCGTCGCGGCGACGATCGGCGCCTGGCGGAGCTACGTGGTCGCGCGGCAGGCGATCGGCCCGATCGTCCACGAAGGCGACCCTACGCGGACCGCGCTCGAGGCCGCCCGGCCCGTCCTCACTCGCCCGCGCGTGCGCCTCTTCCTCCGCCGTGTCGTGGTCTCCGTCGCGTGGCTGGTCGTGGCCGGCTACGGCCTCTACCTCGTGGTCGCCGGGCTGGAGCTCCGCGCATGACCGCGCCCGTGCGGAGCGGCCAATCGACACGCGGTGCTTCGGCGACTCTCGAGCGATACGAGGCGGTCATCGGCATCGAGGTCCACTGCCAGCTGCGGACCGTCAGCAAGATGTTCTGCTCGTGCTCGACGGCGTACGACGGCGCCCCGCCGAACAGCCACACGTGCCCGGTGTGCCTCGGCCTCCCCGGGGCGCTGCCGACGATCAACCGCCAGGCGGTCGAGCACGTCCTCACGACCGGGCTGGCGATCGGGGCGTCGGCGCCGCCCACGACCCGTCGGGAACGGAAGAACTACTTCTACCCCGACCTGCCGAAGGGCTACCAGATCAGCCAGTACGAGATCCCGTTGATGGCGAACGGGACGCTGACGTTCGACACGTCCGGAGGGCCTGTGACCGTCGGGATCCGGCGCGCCCACCTCGAGGAGGACACGGCCAAGCTCATCCACGCCGAGGGCGCGGACGGCCGGCGGGTGAGCCTGGTCGACTTCAACCGCTCGGGCGTGCCGCTCATGGAGATCGTCACCGAGGCTGACCTGCGGTCCGCGGAGGCGTCGCGGCGCTACGCGGAGGAGTTGCAGCTCCTGCTGCGCACGATCGGGGTGTCCGACGCGGACATGGAGCGGGGCCAGATGCGGGTCGAAGCGAACGTCTCGATCCGACCACGCGGCGAGCAGCGGCTCGGCATCCGGGTCGAGGTCAAGAACATGAACTCGTTTCGGAGCGTGGAGCGGGCGATCGGCTTCGAGATCGAGCGCCAGGCCGAGCTCCGAGACGCCGGTGGCGCGATGGTCCAGGAGACGCGCGGCTGGAGCGACGACCGGGGCTCGACGTACCCGATGCGGACGAAGGAGGACTCCGAGGACTACCGCTACTTCCCCGAGCCCGACCTCCCACCGCTGTCGGTCGACCGCGCGTGGATCGAGCGGCTGAAGGCTCGACTGCCGGAGCTGCCGTCCGCCAGACGCGGTCGCTATCTCACCGAGCGCGGGCTGTCTTCGTACGACGCGAACGTGATCGTCAACGACCCGCGGGCGACCGAGATGTTCGAGGCGGTGCTGGCCGCCGACGCAAGCCTCCCGCCCAAGGAGGTCGCGAACTGGGTGACGAACGAATACCTCCGCCTCCTCGGACGGGTCGGCGGCGACGGCACAGGCTTCTCCGCGCCGGGGGACGTGCCCGCGCTCATCCGGCTCGTCGTCGATGGGCGTATCACGAAGGCGAATGCCAAGGAGGTCTTCGAGGCGCACGTCGTCGACGGCCGGAGGGTCGAGGAGGTCATCCGCGAGCGCGGCTTCCACCAGATCTCGGACGCCGTGTCGATCGACGCGATCGTCGACGAGGTCATCGCGGCGAACCCGAAGGCGGTCGCCGACTATCGCGCGGGCAAGCCGGTGATCGGCTTCTTCGTTGGCCAGGTCATGAAAGCGACCCGCGGCCAGGCGAACGCCGGGCTCGCCGAGGCGGCGATCCGGGCGCGGCTCGACGGTGCCGGAGCAGGGGAGGGCTGAGGGATGGGCCCGATCAACCTCGTCCTGTGGGCCGGCGGCGTCGTCCTCATGTGGATCGGCTACAGCCGTGCGCGCGGCCCATGGGCGCGCTACCAGGATCTCAAGGTCCAGAACGAGAACGTCGCCCGCTACGAGTCGTGGCGGGGCGGGGTCCGCGACCAGGGAGGCCGAACGGGCGCACAGGTGGCGATGGAGCTCTTCCGCCGCCAGGCCCAGGTCGGCGCCCTCATCGCGGTCGTCGGCTTCGTGCTCGTCTTCCTCGGCTTCCTCATCCGCTGAGGGAGCACCGGCCCGGTTTCCACCCGATAGCAGCCGGGGTGCTGCAAGGCGGGAAATGCCCGAGCCCGGCGGGCGAAGCGAGGGTCACGCACGCACGCGCCGGCGGGGATGATGGGCCGTTCCTGATTCGCGTCTAACAGCACGGGGACTGCTAGGCGGCAGAAACGAGCGTGCCCCCCGCCGCCAGCCGCCCTATCCGCCCTCGGTCCTCGCCCAGCCGAGCCGGCGATGCTCCACGGCCGTGCAGCGATCCATGACGACCGACAGGCCGCCGGCGGCGGCGATCGCAGCGGCTTCCCAGTTGACGACCCCGAGCTGGAGCCACAGGCAGTGCGCGCCGACCGCGACCGCCTCCCGAGCATGCTCCACGCACAGCTCCGGTCGCCGGAAGACGTCGACGATGTCGACCGGGCCGGTCGCCGCAACCGCCTCGCCGAGCGTCGCGAAGGCGGGGCGCCCGAGGACCGTTGTCTCGTTCGGGTTCACCGGCACGCAGTCGAATCCCGCGCTCAGGAGGTACTCGAACACGCCGAACGACGGCCGTGCGGGGTTCGACGACGCGCCCACGACCGCGATCCGGCGGGGCTCGCCGAGCAGCCGCCGGATGCCGGCGTCGTCGAGGAGCTTGACCGGCCCGCGGCGCTCGTCCGCGAGGATCAGATCCGCCACGCGAGCCCGATCGTCCGACGTCAGGTGCGGGCTTCCTTCGCGTACGGCTGCCCGACCGCGGCGGGGGCCACGCTCCGGCCGACGAACCCGGCCAGGACGACGATCGTGACGATGTACGGCAGCGCCTGGTAGAACTGGGCGGGGATGACGTTGAACACCGTCCCCAGGTCGCCGGTCGGGGGCGCGATGCCGATTGCGATCCGAAGCGCATCGGTGGCGGCGAAGAGCAGCGCCGCGGCCAGCGCGCCGAGCGGCGTCCAGCGGCCGACGATGACCGCCGCGAGCGCGATGAAGCCGCGGCCCGCCGTGAGGCCGAGCTGGAAGTGCCCCTGCGACTCGAGCGTCAGGAACGCTCCCGCCAGCCCCGCGAAGATCCCGCCGAGGATGACGTTGCGGTAGCGCGTCCGGATGACGTCGATGCCGACGGTCTCGGCCGCCTTGGGATGTTCGCCGACCGCCCGGGTCCGGAGGCCCCACCGGGACCGGAACAGGAGGATCTGCAGAACCGCGACCGTGATGAGCGACGTGATCGCGATTGGTCCGTGGGCGAGGACCGCGTTGACGAACCAGCCGAGGACAGGGATGTCGAGGAGCGCCTGCGGCGGGTCCCACGACGCGAAGATCGCGCCGCCGAGCCCAGGATTGGGCGTCACGATCAGGGCATGGAGGTAGCCCGTCAGGCCGCCCGCGAAGATGTTGATGATGGTGCCGCTGATGATCTGGTCGGCGCGGACGGTGATTGCCAGCCAGGCATGGAGCACCGAGACGGCCATCCCCGTGAGGATCGCCACGAGGACCCCGATGAGCAGCGGGATCGTGATCCCGAAGATCGGCCACGGCTGGGACGGCATGATCTGCGCCGCCACGCCGGCACCGAGGAACGCGAAGAAGGCCGACATCAGCATCATCCCCTCGATGCCGATGTTCACCACCCCCGATCGCTCGTTCATGATCCCGCACATCGCGCCGAGGATGAGCGGCGTCGCGAAGAAGAGGACCTGGCCGGAGATCGTCGGGTTCGTCACCGCTGCGACGAGGTAGCCGATGAGCTGCCAGACGATGCCGATGACCGGGATGCCCGAGATCGCGCCGCTGATCGCGTCCATCAGCGGGCCGCCTGCTCGCCGTAGGACTGGGTGACCGTCTGGAGCTCCTGCACCGCCGGCCCGGCCGCCCGGATGCGGAAGACCCGCCGCACGATGACGTCGGCGGCGACGAAGAGCAGGACGATCGCCTGGAGGATGTCCACGATCTCGACCGGGATCTGCGTCTGGATCTGCATGAGGCCCGCACCCGCGCGCATCGCGCCGAACAGGAGCGCCGCGAGCGTTATCCCGAGCGGATGCGCCCG
>VBHW01000378.1 GCA_005881055.1 Chloroflexota bacterium | reverse complement strand
TGCCGCGCCACCGGCGCTCACGGCGCTCTCGATCGTCATCGGCGTGGGGGCAGCGATCGTCCAGGCGCTCGGCCTGGTTCGATGGCCGTTCGCCGTTCCGGAGCTCGCGAGACGTTATGTTGCCGCGGCCGGCCCCGAGGGTGAGGCGACGAGGAGGTCGATCGAGATCACCTTCGCGACGCTCCACCGATTGCTCGGCGTGGGCATCGGCGAGCACCTCGGATACCTGCTCACGGGGCTGTGGACCCTGCTGGTCGCCGCCTCGATCCTTGCGACCGCGGTCCTCCCGGGGTGGCTCGGGGTCATCCGCGTGCCGATCGGTGTCGCACTGTTGATCGGAACCCTCGAGTTCGTCGGGCCGAACGAGAAGGATGGCTGGCCGCTCGCCGGCACGATCGTGCCGATCGCCTACGTCGCGTGGTCGCTCTGGCTCATCCTGCTGGGCGTGTTCCTGATCATCTGAACGCGGTTCAGGCTTCGAGGAACGGGCCGTACCTGGACTGGCCCCGGAAAGGGGGTCGGAGGCGCCGCCGAGCGATCTCATTGGCGCCGATGGTTGGACAGCCGCGGGCGCCGAAACTCATCGGTCTCGTTCGCCCGGCTCGTTCGCCGGCCGAATCGCTCGCCTCCGGTACGATGGGCAGCCTCATGGACCGTCCATCAGCGCGCTCGACGGGGGTATCCAGCGAATGACCCAACCCGGAGTGGATGTCGCCTCGCCCAGTGGGCAGCCGGCGCCCGCCGCGGCCACGTCGCGGCCTGACCTGGAGGCCCAGCTCGAGCGCCACCGCGTGGAGTTGACTGCGTACTGCTACCGGATGCTCGGATCGACCTTCGAGGCCGAGGACGCCGTCCAGGAGACGTTCATCCGGGCATGGCGTGGGCTCGACAGGTTCGAGGGACGGGCCGCGCTCCGATCCTGGCTGTACCGGATCGCCACGAACGTCTGCCTCAACATGCTCGGCGCCAGCCAGCGACGGGCCAGGCCGATGGACCTGACAGCTCCCCAGAGCGCCGACACCCCATTGCCGATACCGCTCACCGAGGCGACGTGGATCGAGCCGATCCCCGACGCCCGGGTCGTCCCGACCGGCGGCGATCCCGCCGAGGTCGCCGAGGCCCGGGAGTCGGTGCGCCTCGCGTTCGTGTCGGCGCTCCAGCACCTGCCGCCCCGGCAACGGGCGGTGCTGATCCTTCGGGAGGTCCTTGCCTGGCGGGCCGAAGAGGTGGCGGAGCTCCTCGAGACGAGCGTCGCATCGGTGAACAGCGCGCTCCAGCGAGCCAGGGCGACGATGGCGTCGACGAAGGCCGACCCGACGGATCCCGTCGAGCCGGACGACGAGGCGCAGCGCGAATTGCTGGCGCGCTACGTCGACGCGTTCGAGCGCTACGACATGGACTCGCTCACGGCCCTCCTCCACGAGGACGCCACGTGGTCGATGCCGCCGTACGACCTCTGGCTGCAGACCCACGACGACATCCGGGCGTGGTGCCTCGGAACGGGGATCGGCTGCAAGGGCTCACGGCTCATTCCCACGATCGCCAACGGATCGCCGTCGTTCGGGCAGTACAAGCCGGCCGCCGACGGCAACGGGCTGGAGCCCTGGTCGGTCCAGGTCCTCGAGATCGCCGACGGGCGGATCGCCGGAATCTCGTTCTTCCTCGATACCGCGCGCTTCTTCCCGCTCTTCGGGCTACCGCTCCACCTCGACGCCTGAAGGCTTGGCGGCGGCGCGCCGCCTCGGGTAGAAGACGCCCGCGAGGCCGACGAACGCGATCAGGTCCCGGAGCGCGGGCGATGCCCCGCGAACGGCCATCGGCCTCTGCGCGCGCATCGCGCCGAGACACAGGCGCGCCATCGAGTCGACCGTCGCGACGTCGGGGTGATCGACCGCGCTGACGTCGCAGACGATCCGGTCGTCGGGATCGACGGCTTGCGCGATCGCCTCGGCAGGGTCGGTCCGCGCCAGGTCGACGATGACCAGTCCATGCGGCACACGATGAGACGCCGAGCGCCCTGACGAGGCGCCCGGCTCGTGGCCGGCCGAATTCCTGGGGGCGA
>VBHW01000377.1 GCA_005881055.1 Chloroflexota bacterium | reverse complement strand
CGGACGGGTCACGCGGACCTCGTCTCGCCGACCGAGCAGGCGGTCCAGGCCGCCTCGCCAGGTCACGAACGGCAGGAGGTAGGCGAGGAACAGGATCGGCAGGAGGTAGCGCGCGAGCGGCCGCAGTTCGGTGACGGCCAGGGCGAGGGCGAGGAGGACGATCCCGTACGCGAGGATGGCCCCGCGGGATCGACCGTCGAGCCGCAGCCGCCGCAGGGGCACGGCCACGAGGATCGCGACGAGGAGGATGAGGAGGACGGCGACCGCGTCGGGCACCCGGCGATCATACGGTCCGGGCCTCGGCGAACGCCTCGGGTACGATCACGGGACTGCCCATGACGTCATCCAACATCGCCGTCGCTGCTTCCGGCTGGCTCGCTCGCTGGCGGCCGGTCCTGCCACTCTT
>VBHW01000376.1 GCA_005881055.1 Chloroflexota bacterium | reverse complement strand
TGGACGCCACCCCGGCCGACCGGCAGGGCGAGGCGTTCGGGCTCTGGGGCGCGATGCAGATGGCCGGGCTCCTCCTCGGGCCGGCGATCGGAGGAATCGGCGCGGCGGTGTTCGGATCGGTCGCGTTCGTCTTCATCTTCGGCGGGATCTCGGCGGTCCTCGCCGCGCTCGCGGTGTGGGCCGGCGTCCGGGACGTGCCCCGACGCGAGGTGGGCCCGCGAAGCGAGATCCTGGCAGGGCTGCCGGCCGCCGGGCTCGCCGACTTCCAGCGGGACTTCGCGCGCGACCTGCTGCGGCTCGACCTCACT
>VBHW01000369.1 GCA_005881055.1 Chloroflexota bacterium | reverse complement strand
GGATGCACGGGATGGGCGCCCACGTCGCCGTGGTCGAGGTCGATCCCGTTCGGGCGCTGGAGGCGCTCATGGACGGCTTCCGGGTCATGACCGTCGGCGAGGCGGCCCCATGGGGCGAGCTGTTCATCACGGCGACCGGCAACATCAACGTCTTCCGCCGCGAGCACTTCGCCGCGATGCGCGAGGGCGCGATCATGGCCAACTCGGGCCACTTCGACGCCGAGCTCGACCTGCCGGCCCTCCGCGAGATGGCCGAGGGGCACGTCCGCGACGTCCGCGACAACGTCCAGGAGTTCGACCTGGGCGGCAAGCGCCTCAACCTCATCGCCGAGGGTCGTCTCGTGAACCTCGGCGCGGCCGAGGGGCACCCAGCCGCGGTCATGGACATGAGCTTCGCCAACCAGGCGCTGTCCGCCGAGTACGTGGCCGGGCACCACGCGGAGCTCGAGCCGCGGGTCTACGTCGTCCCAGAGGCGATCGACGCCGAGGTCGCCCGGCTCAAGCTCGCCGCGCTCGGGGTCGCCATCGACGAGATGACGCCGGAGCAGCGGGCGTACGTGTCGTCCTGGCAGCACGGCACATGACCGTCAGCGGAGCGACGATCGCGGCGTACGGGAGCTGGCCGTCGCCGGTCCGCGTCGAGGACGTGCTGGGCGGCGCGACCTCCCTCGCGGAGGTCTGGGTCGACGGTGGCGACATCCTGTGGCTCGAGGGCCGACCGGCCGAGGAGGGGCGACGCGCCGTCGTCCGCCTCACGCCGGACGGCGTCGTCCGCGCGCGACGTCACCCCGCCGGGCTTCAACGTCCGCAACCGCGTCCACGAGTACGGCGGCGGCTCCCTGGCCGTCTCCTCGGGGACGGTCGTCTTCTCGCACTTCGCGGATGGCCGCCTCTACCGCCAGCCGACCGATGGGTCCCAGCCACCGATCCCGATCACGGCCGAGGGCGCCCAGCGTTTCGCCGACCTGCGCTTCGACGCGCGTCGCGGGCGCCTGCTGGCGGTCCGCGAGGATCACGGTGGTCCCGGCGAGGCGGTCAACACGATCGTCGCGCTGCCGCTCGACGGCGAGGGCGAACCCACCGTCCTCGTCGACGGCCACGACTTCTTCGCCTCGCCTCGCCTCTCGCCCCAGGGCGACCGCCTGGCCTGGCTCGCCTGGGACCACCCCAACATGCCGTGGGACGGGATGACGCTCTGGCTGGCCGACGTCGCGCCGGACGGGTCGCTCGCGAATCCGGCGCCTGTCGCGGGCGGCTCCGGTGGCACGGGTGAATGGATCAGCCAGCCGCGCTGGTCACCGTCTGGCGCCCTGTGGCTCATCGCCGAGCGCGACGAGTGGTCGGCGCTCATGTCGCTCGACGACTACCGGGCCGGCACGGGGAGCCGAATGCCGGTCGAGTTCGCGCAGCCGGACTGGATCTTCGACCGCCCGAGCTACGCGTTCCTGCCCGACGGGCGGATCGTGGCCGTTGGCCGGGCGGGCGGCCGCGATCACCTGTGGCTGTTCGCGGCAGACGGCTTCATGGTGGCGCAGGGCGCCGAGGTCGTCTTCATCGGGTCGCGGCCGACGGATCCCACGGCGATCGTGCGCCTCGATCCGGATTCAGGTGCCTGGCAGGAGCTGCGCTCAGCCTCCGATCAGCGGCTCGACCCCGAGTTCGTGTCGCGCCCGGAGCCGATCACGTTCCTGACGACCGGCGGCGGGACGGCGCACGCCCTGTACTACGCGCCGACGAACCCCGACGTCGCTGCCCCGAACGGCGACCGGCCGCCGCTCTATGTCCGGACGCACGGCGGTCCGACCGCGTCTGCCTCGACCGGCCTCAACCCGGCCATCCAGTTCATGACGAGCCGCGGGATCGCCGTCGTCGACGTCGACTACGGCGGCAGCACGGGCTACGGCCGGACGTACCGGCGCCGGCTCGAGGGCGAATGGGGCGTCGTCGACGTGGACGATTCCGTGGCGGCCGCGCTCCACCTTGCCGACAAGGGCCTGGCGGACCCGGAGCGGCTCTGCATCGAGGGCGGGAGCGCCGGCGGCTACACGACCCTCGCGGCTCTGGCGTTCCGCGACACGTTCGCCGCCGGGATCTGCTACTTCGGGGTGAGCGACCTCGAGGTCTTCGTGCACGACACGCACAAGTTCGAGTCGCGCTATCTCGATCGCATGGTCGGACCGTTCCCCGCGGCTGCTGCGACGTACCGCGAGCGATCGCCCATCCACCATCTCGACAGGCTGACGTGCCCCCTCCTCATCCTCCAGGGGCTCGACGATCGGATCGTGCCGCCCAGCCAGTCGCAGCTCGTCGTCGACGCGCTCCGGGCGCGTGGGATCCCGTACGCCTACCTCGCGTTCGAGGGCGAGGGCCACGGTTTCCGCGGCGAGGTGGCGCTCCGGCGATCGATCGAGGCAGAGCTCTCGTTCCTCGGCCAGGTCTTCGGCTTCACGCCCGCCGACGACATCGAGCCGATCGAGCTCGTTCTCGGGACCGGCGCGGCGGAGGCCTCAGCCGCCCGGGGCTGAGTCAGCGGGCCTCAGCCGCCCGGGGCTGAGTCAGCGGGCCTCAGCCGCCCGGAGCTGACAGCCAACCGCCAGTGTGCAGCCCGTCGGCGAGCACGGCGGGCGCTCGAGGGACGAGCACCGAGCTCGCGCCGTCGGAGAGGCGGACGACGATCGCCTCGTCGAACCCCGTCTGGCGCTGCGCCCGATCGCTGGCGACCACCGCCACGAGCGCGAACCCGTCCCGGACGCCCACGAGCCGCGCGGTGTATGTGCCCCGGTCCATCGCGAAGACCGTCTGCTCGGGGGAGAGCGTCGTGCCCGTGAGGCTCGCGGTCGCGAGCGTGAAGCCGTTCGCACTCGGATCCCCGGTCGCGTCGAGGGCCAGATAGCTCGCGGGACCCCACGCGACCCCAGGACCCTCGGCGGACATGACCGGCTTGATCGGCAGCCTCGCCTTTCGCGATCCGTCGCGCATCTCCCAGCCGAGGCCCTGCGGCCCGCCCGGGTCGACGATCCGTCCGGTGGTCGGCTCGACGAGATCGGCGAGCGTCGTGACGTTGCTCTGGCCGATCGCCGCATCGCCGGTCGGGAACGCGGCGAGCCGCTTCGTCGCCCCGGTCGAGAGGTCGACGCGCAGGGGAGGTCCATCCCAGAAGTCGGCCTCCCCCTGGGTCGCGTACCCATAGAGGTAGCGGCTGTTCGCCGAGAAGGCGAGGAGGCCGTAGGGCTGGTCGCCGGGCAGGTCGTAGGACTTCGCCGACCAGCTTCCGTCGGGCTGGGCGCTCAGGACCGTCCACGGCCCCGGCGTGATCGCGATCGCGACGCGCTTGCCGTCCGGCGACCAGGCGATCGTCCAGGTGCCCAGGTCGTCGCTCTCGTAGCGCTGCTTCCCGTCGATGCCGAACAGGCGGAGGCGCGTCTTCGACTGGCGCCCGGTCAGCGACTCGGCCAGGACGAACGCCGACCCGTTCGGCGAGACGAGCAGCGTGCGTGAGATGGAGTCCTGCGACGACGCGGGATCGGGGAAGCCGTGGACGGAGCACAGGACCCCGAGGTCGCCGCCCGTACGGACGTGCGAGACGACGATCGATCCGTCCGACGCGGAGGTCCAGAAGAACGCGTCGGGTGCATCTGGCAGCGGCGTCGACGGGAGGCCGGGGATGCCCGGTGCCGCGGAGGTCGAGACCAGGGTCGGGCTGGCCGAAGGGCTCGGGGTCGGGCTGGGCGTCACGGCCGAGGTGCTCGCGGAGGGGCTGGCGGGGACCGCCGCGACGGTCGACGCGCTCGGCGTCGGCGTG
>VBHW01000371.1 GCA_005881055.1 Chloroflexota bacterium | reverse complement strand
CCGCGGTGGCGGCCCCCCTCAGCGGGACGTTCGGGCCCTGGACCGTGCACGCGCCGCCGCCTCCGGAGTCGGGCATCTCGCTGCTCCAGATTCTGGCGATCCTGGACGGGGCCCTCGATCCGGATCTCGGCCCGCTCGGCGGCACGAACGCCGCGACGCTGGCCGCAGCACTCGACGTTGCCGCCGACCAGCGGGCCCGGTACCTGTCCGATCCCGCGTTCGTGCCCGTCCCGGTGGCCGCGATGCTGGCCGAGGCGGCCGCGATGCGGCACCGGCTCCGTCCCGAGTCGAGGGCGGGCATCGCCGCCGATGGCGCCGCCTCGCCGGGCGCGGACAGCGCCCCTGGAGACACGCCTGGGGAAACCACGAGCGTCGTCGTAGCGGATGGGGAAGGGCTCGTGATCGCGATGAACCACTCGCTCGTGAGCCACGGCGGTTCTGGTGTGGTCACCGACGGGCTGGGCTTCCTCTACAACAACACGATGGCGGGATTCGACGTCGAACCGGGCGGGCACAACTCGATCGAGCCTGGCCGCGCGCGGTGGAGCGCCGCCTGTCCGACGATCGTGACGTCTGACGTCGACAGCGCCCCGCTCCGCCTGGCGATGACCGGGCCCGGCGGAAGCCGGGCGATCGGCGCGGTCGCGCAGGGCGTGCTCGACGTCCTCGCGTTCGGGCTCGACCCGCTGCATGCGGTGTCGCTGCCTCGCATCGACGCTCACGACGGGATGGTCGACCTGGAGTCCGCGGTGCCGTCGGCGGTCGAGGCCGGGCTTCGGGATGCTGGCATGGAGGTACACCGGACGTTCGAGTCCGGGTTCGCCGCGCTGTACGCCGTGGCTCGAACGGGGGGCAAGTGGCAGGCCGCGGCCGATCCTCGCCGGCCCGGGGCCGCCATCACAGCCTGAGGGCTCGTCAGCCGGTTGGAATCTCGAGCCCGTCGCCCGCGACAGGGCGTCCGCGGGCGACGACCGCCCGAGGGTTGCGCAACGCAGCAATGTCGGCCAATGGGTCGCCGTCGACGACGAGCAGGTCGGCGACGTGGCCGACCTCCAGCAGGCCGACGTCGGGCATCCCGAAGAGGCCCGCGGTCGCGGACGTCGCTGTCTCCAGCGCGTCCTGCGGTCGCATGCCGTGCGCCACATACAGTCGTAGCTCGTCGACGATGTTGCCGATCGGGACGAGTGGCGCGCCGCCGTCGTTGCCCGCCGCGATCGCCACGCCCCGCTCGATCGCCAGCTCCAGCGTCCGTTCGAGCGAGGGTGCCAGCGCCCTGCATTTGTCCACGATGAACGCCGGGATGCCCGCTTCCTCGCCGCCCTCGACGATCGCGCGATCGGACAGGATCGTGGGCACGAGCCGGGTGCCGCGCTCGAGCATGAGAGCGACGACAGCCTCGTCGATGCCGTGCCCGTGCTCCACGGAATCGACGCCGGCGAGGACGGCGTTCCTGGCGCCGACCGCACTCTCGGCGTGCGCAGCCACGGTCCGTCCCGCCTTGTGCGCCTCATCGACCGCGGCCGCCATCTCCTCGATCGTGAGCTGCGGCGCGCCGGCGGCCTGCCCGGGCGTCATCATCCCGCCGGTCGCCATCACCTTGATCGCGGTGGCGCCGGCCTTGATCTGGGCTCGTACCGCGTGCCGCACCGCGTCCGGCCCGTCGCCTCCACCCCGAACCAGTAGCCGTGCCCGCCGGTCATCGTGATGACCTGCCCGGCCGCCAGCATCCGCGGGCCGGGGATCTCGCCTCGCTCGACGAGTCCGGCGAGCGCGATGTTCACACCGTCCGCGCCGCCCACGTCGCGGATCGTCGTGACACCCGCGACGAGCGCCTCGCGCAGGCGGCGCGCACCGCGCACGGCCGTCTCGGCGAGCGTCTCGTCGCGCAGGATCGCCTCAGGATCGGCGGCAGGCTCCAGGCAGACGTGCGCGTGGGCGTTCATCAGGCCGGGGGTCACGGTTCGACCCTCGAGCGGCCAGATGGTCGCCTCCTCCGCCTCGAGGCGGTCGTCGATCGCGACGATCCGCCCGGCACGAACCAACACGTCGGCCCTGGCGTGGACGACGCCCCGAGCGTCGACGAGCCTCGCCCCGGTGATGAGGAGCGGCCCGGCCTCGGTGATCGACGGCGTCATCGGCCGTCGACCGCGAGGAGCGCCCACCGCCCGGAGCGGCTCTGGCCCTGGCCCCCGTAGAAGACCGCGAAGACCCGACCGTCCGCTATGGCCACGCCGCGCGGACGGCCGAACTGCCACGCGCCCATGTCGTTCCAGCAGTCCGATTGGGCGCGGGGCGCGCCGGTGCCCGGCTCGTCGCCCGCGGGGCTGTCGTAGATGGTCGTCTCGGTCGACGCATCCCATGTCCGCCCGAAGTCCCGGCTGAGGGCGGCCCGGACGCCGGCCGGCCGAGCCCGATGCGAGAACAGGGCGACGAGGCGGTCGCCGCCGACCGCCACGGGCTGGCAGTGCTGCCCCTCCAGGCCGGTCGGCGCCGGGGAAGTCCAGGAACGGCCGTCCGGTGTTCCCCATGCGATGTGGACGTCGCGATCCGTCCCGGTCGCGACGTCGTGCGTCCAGAACATCGCGACGAGCTCGCCCGTACCGGGATGGACGGCGAGACGCTGGTCCCAGTAGAACGTCCGATCGTCGGGGTCGCGTGCGACGACGGCCTCGGTGGTCCAGGTCCGGCCGTCGTCGCCGGAGATGCGCAGCAGGGCGGCGGGCCTGCCCGGATTCGGGTCCTCGTACTCCTTCCAATGCTCGAACGGCTGGCCGAGCGCACCGTCGGCCAGGCGCACCAATGGGCCGGTGGGAGACGCGCCGGGGTGGGGGGCGGTATCGAACGGGCGGCGCTCCGACCAGGTCCACCCGCCGTCGAGCGATCGGAGGTGGTACGACCGCATCGGTCGCAGCCCCAGCGTCCGCTGGTTGACCCACGGTGCCGCGGGAT
>VBHW01000054.1 GCA_005881055.1 Chloroflexota bacterium | reverse complement strand
GGTGAGGAGGATCTCGACCGCCATGCGCGAGCGGCCGAAGACGATCGTCTGCCGCCCTGCTCGGAGGAACGGCAGGGCCCACCGCTCGGCGAGGGTCAGCGCGGAGCCGCGCGTGCCCGTCGCCCCGTCGATGATCGGCGGGTCGACGAGCAGGATGTGCCGCTCGCCGGACGGGGCGCCGTTGCGATCGACGAGCCGCGTCGGCCGGCCCGTGAGGATGCGCGCCAGCTCGGCCGGGTTGCCGATCGTCGCCGAGCAACAGACGACGACGGGGTTGCTGCCGTAGTGGCGACACAGCCGGTAGAGGCGCCGCAGGACGTTGGCGACATGGCTCCCGAACAGGCCGCGGTACGTGTGCAGCTCGTCGATGACGATGATCCGGAGCTGCTCGAAGAGCTGGAACCACTTCGTGTGGTGGGGGAGGATCGCCGAGTTGAGCATGTCCGGGTTCGTCACGACGATCTGACCCGCCGCGCGGACCGTCGAGCGGATCGGCGCCGGCGTGTCGCCGTCGTAGCAGGCCGCCGCGATCGTCAGCCCCGCCGCCTGCGACAGCGCGCCGATCTCGGCCACCTGGTCCTGCCCGAGGGCCTTGGTCGGGAAGAGGAACAGCGCGCGTGCCGCCGGGTCCTCGGCGATCGACTGGAGCGTCGGGAGCGCGTAGCAGAGCGTCTTGCCGGACGCGGTCGGCGTGACGACGACGACGTCCTCGTGCGCCCGGACGGCCTCCATGGCCTCCGCCTGGTGCGAGTACAGGCGGTCGATGCCGCGCGCCGCGAGGGCGGTCCGCAGCCGCGGATCCAGCCATCGCGGAAGATCGGCATACACGGCCTCCCGCGGGGGGATGCGCTCGTGATGGACGACCCCTCGGGCGATCGAGGGCTCCTCGAGGAGATCTCGCAGGACCGTCGCGGTGTCGAGCGGGGCATAGGTGCGCATCGGCTCTCCCGTTTCGAACAGGCGTTCTATCGAGGGCAGTCTAGCGCTACCGTCCAGCCCCTCCGTGCCAGCTTGACTGGCACGGCGGTTGCGTTGACACGTCAGCTGCCCACAGCTACCATCGAACGGATGAATCCGTCCCGCGGGAGCGAGCCTCCGCGCGAGCCGCCTGAGGCCACCGAGGTGACGGGCCCGGGCGAGGCCCGGCAGCGCGCCGGGATGCCGTCGCTCCAGGGGCTCACCGTCGCGGGTATCACCCGGCGCCGTGTCGCCTGGCTCCTCGGCGGCCTCATCGCCGCGTGGATCGTCGTCGTCTTTGCCCGCCAGGTCGGTGAGGCGGCGGCGAAGTCCGCGCAGGCCGACCAGGCACGGCTCGCCAACGCCCGAGTCACCGAGGACGTTGCGGCACTCCAGCACGAGCTCGACCTCATCCAGCGCCAGGCATACATCGAGCAGGCGGCCCGGGGACTGGGGCTCGGGGGGCAGACGGACCACCCGTTCGCGCTCGCGCCCGGCGCACCGGCCCTCGCGGCGAACGCGCCCGGCTCGGCTGCCATGCGGCTCGGGGCGCAGGAGACGCCGTCGTCGCCCCTCGAGGTCTGGCTGTCGCTCCTGTTCGGTCCGCCACCGTCCGACTGAGGCGACACAGACCTGTAACACGAGCGCCCGTCTCGTGGGGCGACCGAAAGCGCCGAAGGACGACGATCAGTCGCTGACCGTGCCGTCAGCCAGCCATGCCCGGCCGGAACGGCATGATGCCCGGAGGTGAGGTCATGACCTACGTCGAACGCGAGAGCATCCAGCCTGGATGGTCCGTGTGGGCGAGCGACGGCGAGCAGCTGGGCGACGTGATCCGCGTCGAGCCGGAGGCGATCATCGTGAAGAAGGGCGGCCTGATCCCGCGGGAGCTGGCAGTGCCCCGTGACGCCGTCGTCGACGTCGAGACTGGACGCGTCGAGATCGGGATGACGCGGTCTGAGCTCGAGGCCAAGAGCTAGCAGGAATCTCCAGCCGTTCGGACGGATGCCGAACGGCACGCGTGACCGGGGCGGCGCCGGAACCCTATCCTGACCGCGTGAGGGTTCCCACGGCACGACCCGGGTGGTAGACCCATCGCTCGGCGGACGGGTCGCGATCGTGGCCGGCGCCACAGGCGCCCTCGGCCGGACCGTGGCGCGCGACTTCGCCGCCGCCGGGGCCTCGGTGGGGCTCCTCGGCTCGCGGCTCGAGGGCCTGACCGCCCTCGCGGCCGAGCTCGATTTGCCGCCTGATCGCTGGCACGCAGAGGCGGCCGACCTGACGGACGGCGCCGCGGCCCGCGCGGCTGTCGACGCGATCGCAGCTCGGTTCGGTGCGCTGCACGTCGTCGTCAATGCCGTCGGCGGTTACGCGGGCGGCACGCCCGTCACCGAGGTCGACCCGGCCGAGATCACCGGGATGCTCGACCAGCACCTCTGGACCACGTTCAACCTCGCGCGCGCGGCCACTCCTCATCTCGTCGCGGCCGGCTGGGGCCGCATCGTCGGCGTCTCGACACCGATCGCCACGACGCCGGCCGCGAAGATGGCCGCCTACGCGGCGGGCAAGGCGGCCCAGGAAGCGCTCCTCATGACGCTCGCGAAGGAGCTCGCCGGTACGGGCGTCACCGTGAACGTGGTCCAGGTGCGCAAGATCGACAAGGACCACGAGCGGGAGCACGCGCAACCGCCGAAGCCTGCCGCAGGCACGACCCCCGAGGAGATCGCCGCGGCGATCCTCTACCTGTGCTCCGAGGAGGCCGGGATCGTCAGCGGGGCCCGCATCCCGTTGTTCGGCGGGACCTGACGGCAGCCTGCGCGGCCAGAAGCAGTGACCTATCCCCATCGCGGCCAGATTTGCGCCCACGGAGAATTTCGCCGCCCGCGAAGGTCACATGAAGGGTCGACAGGGCGCTTGGGACCCCGCTCACGCACGGCAACGCGGCATCTCCGGCCACTCGGCCGGGCCGCGATGCCCCGCGGGGCATCAAAGGGGGCCGGGGCCGGGTCCGATTCTCCCTGGGCGCAAAGTTGGCCACCAACGGGCGTGGACGCGCGCCAGCGTGCTCGGCGGGACATGACGCCTCAGCCGCGCTCGGCGGCGCCCGAGCCCTTCGCCCACGCAAGGGCACGGGTCATGATCGATTCGACGATCTCGGTCTTCGCGTCCGCGTAGTTCTGGACGTACTTCCAATCGCGCTCCGCGAGGCCCCGCTTCGTCGCCTCGTACACCGCACGGTCACCTTCGTCCTGACGCAGCCAGTCCCGGAACACCACCATGCGCTCGATCTCGGGGCAGCCCAGCGAGAACACATGGAGGTTGATGTTCGTGTCCGGGCCCTTCAACACCCGGTGCTCGTACCAGTGCGGTTCGCGGATGCGGAGGACGTACCCGGCGGCCTCCATGTCGGGCGCGTAGGCTGCCTCGTCGGACGAGTCGGCCACGACGAGCAGGATGTCGATGATGGGTTTGGCGGCGAGGCCCGGCACGGACGTGGAGCCGACGTGCTCGACGCGGAGCGCCCGGGCGCGGAGCGTCGCGCGCAGCCGAGCCGCCTCGCGTCGGTAACGGCGCGGCCAGGCCGCGTCGTAGTCCATGATGGAGATACGGCCGGTCAGTGGTGCGAGCTCCCCGATCGTCGACGCCCGGATCTCGTCGTCGCGGAGCGGCGCGCGGGACTCCTCCGGAGACGGCGGCTGGGACATGGTCGCTCCCGATGACAGCCAGGTGGAGGACAGCATGATCGCCGAATTCCGCGCGTTCCTCGTCAAGACGAACGCCCTCGCGCTGGCGATCGGGGTGATCATCGGCGCGGCGCTGGGCAGCGTGGTCACCTCGCTCGTCGACGACATCATCATGCCGCCGATCGGAAAGGCCCTCGGCGGCATCGACTTCGCGAAGCTGGCCGTCGACCTCGGTGGCGGGGCCGCGATCCGCTACGGCGCGTTCATCAACACGGTCATCGCGTTCGTCATCATCGCGTTCGTGGTGTTCTGGATCAGCCGGCTGCTCATCCGGCCCGAGCCGGAGCCCGAGGCAGTTGCCCTCAAGGCGTGCCCGTACTGCCGGGAGCAGGTCCACGCCGAGGCGACGAAGTGCCGCTACTGCGCGAGCAACCTGTGACGCGATGCCGCCCTTCCCCGATCGGACTAGTACTTTCGAGTCATGGTGCGGGTGGGCAACTGAGGGCACCTTGAGTCGAGCCCGTCGCACGCTGTGCCGGACGGCCGCGACGCGCACCGCGCGAGGAAGATGACTGGTGGACCGGATGGCCCACGTCGGACGCCACCGAGGGTCCGTTCCCACGACGGACCGAGTGTGAGCTCCGGGGGACCCCGCCTTGCCGCCCTCCGCGGCTGGGCTGCCACGTTGCTCCCGCCCACCACGGGCACCACGCGGGTCTGGGCGCTCTCCGTCCTCCTGACGGTCGCGGCGGGTGCGCTCGCCTTCATCGAGCTGCCGCTCGGGCAACCGGCGAAGGGCCCCCTCCCGATCCCGTGGTGGCTGCTGGCGGTGATCTTCTACGTCACCGAGGCGGAGGTGGTCCACCTGCACATCGGCCGCAGCGCGCACTCGTTCTCGATGAGCGAGCTGCCGGTGGTCTACGCGATCTTCTTCTTCACCCCGGGCGAGTTCATCTTCGCCCGCCTCATCGGCGCGGGCCTGGCGCTCGTCGTCGCGCGCCGCCAGCGGTCCGTCAAGCTGGCCTTCAACCTCGCGCAATTCCTCCTGTGCTCCGTGGTCACGGTGGGCGTCGTCCAGCTCCTCGACCCGGTCATCGCGGCCTTCGAGCCACGGGACTGGGCGACGGCATTCCTGGCGACCTCGGCCGAGAACGTCGTCGGCGTCTTCGCGGTGACCGCGGCGATCTCGCTCGCCGAGGGAACGACGCAGCACTCGCGGATCCCGCGGATGCTCCTCATGGGCGTCGTCGTGTCGCTGACGAACACGAGCCTCGCGCTCCTCCTCATCACCGTGCTCTTCGTCCAGCCGGCCGCCTCGCTCCTCTTCGCCGTGCCGATCGCGGCGGTCTTCATCGCGTACCGCGCCTACGTCTCGGAGCGCCAGCAGCACGAGGGGCTGGAAATGCTCTACGAGTCGACGCGGATCCTCCAGCGCAGCCCCGAGATCGACCGCGCGCTCGTCTCGCTCCTCGACCACGCGCGGAAGATGTTCCGGGCCGAGCTCGCCGAGGTCTCCCTCCTGCCGCAGGAGGAGGGCCAGGAGATCCTGCGCACGAGCGCCGGACCGGGCGACGCGACCATGATGATGCAGTCGATCGGCTCATCCCTCGACGATCCCCGCCTCGTCCAGTGCCTCTCGGAACGGCGAGCGCTCCTCGTCGCCCACGAGGACCCGGACAGGGACTTCGAAGGCGAGAGCCGCTTCCGGAACGCGATCTACGCACCGCTCGTCGGGGAGTCGCGGCTCGTCGGGACGATCGTCGTCGCGAACCGGCTGAGCGACATCAGCGCGTTCGACCTCGACGACCTCAAGTTGTTCGAGACGCTCGCCAGCCACACGGCCGTGGCCCTCGAGAACGGCCAGCTCGAGCAGTCGCTCAGCTCGCTCTCGCGCCTCCAGGAGGAGCTCCAGCACAAGGCCTACCACGACGCCCTCACGGGCCTGGCCAACCGGGCGTTCTTCGCGCAGAGCGTGGCGCAGCGGCTCGAATCGGCGGACGCGTCCGGCCTCGTTCCCGTCGTGCTGTTCCTCGACCTCGACGACTTCAAGATCGTGAACGACACGCTCGGCCATGCGGCCGGCGACGCGCTCCTCTCGTCGGTCGGCGAGCGGATCCAGGCGACCCTCCGGACGGGCGACCTCGCGGCCCGGATCGGTGGCGACGAGTTCGCCGTGCTCCTGTGGGACACGCCGGAGATGCCCGTCGCGCGGCGGGTCGCCGAGCGCCTCATCACCGCGTTCGGGTCCGGGCCGACCGTCGACCGCGACACCGTCAACGCCCACGTGAGCATCGGGGTCGCGGCCGGACATCCCGGGTCGGGGTCGGCGGACGAGCTCCTCCGCAACGCCGACGTCGCGATGTACTCGGCGAAGGCTCGCGGCAAGAATCGGGTGGCGTTCTTCGAGCCGGAGATGGCGACGGCCGTCGTGGCCCGCCACACGCTCACGGAGTCGCTCCAGCGGGCCGTCGGCGCGGGCGAGTTCGTCCTCCACTACCAGCCCATCGTCGAGGTCGCGACCGGCCGGACGACCGGCTTCGAATCGCTCGTTCGCTGGAACCATCCGACGCGGGGCATGGTCTGGCCGGGCGAGTTCATCGGCGTCGCCGAGCAGTCGGATCTCATCCTCGAGATCGGACGGTGGGTGCTCGACCAGTCCTGCCGCCAGGCGCGCGCGTGGCACGACCAGTGGCCCGAGCTGCGGGACCTGCAGATCAGCGTCAACGTCGCGGCCCGCCAGCTCGAGCAGCCCGACTTCGTCGAGGTGGTTGCTGAGGTCGTCCGCTCGTCGGGCGTCGACCCGACGACGGTCGTCCTCGAGGTCACCGAGACGACCCTCCTCCAGAACGCCGACGACGCGATCGCCAAGCTCCAGGCGCTGCGCGACCTCGGCCTGGGTGTCGCCGTAGACGACTTCGGCACGGGCTACTCGTCGCTCAGCTACCTCCAGCGCTTCCCGGCCACGGCGATCAAGATCGCCCGTGACTTCGTCGCGGTCGACGACCGCGACGCGCACAGCTGGGAGCTCGCCAGCGCCATCGTTTCGATGGGCCGCGCGCTGCGGCTCACGGTCATCGCCGAGGGCGTCGAGGAGCCGTTCCAGCTCGAGCGCCTGCGCAAGCTCCGCTGCGCCCGTGCCCAGGGCTACTACCTCGCCCGTCCGCTTCCGGCGGAGGAGTTCGACGCCCTGTTCGCGGAGCACGGCGCCTCGCTCGTTTGGGCGCGCGCGTCGAGCGCCGGCCTCGTGGACCTCGCGTCGCGGGGGGCGACTCCCGCCGCCTGACCGGTCGTTCGCTCACGCAGCGATGCGGGCGCGCACCAACCGGTACTTTCGGCCTATTGGGTTCGGGCCGGCGAGCCCCTAGCGTCCGTCCTGTCGGCAGCCGATCGGCTGTCGAGGATCCGGTCTGAAACAGGGCAAACCCGTCGAGAGGCGGGGACGCAAAGCCAGGGATCTCCGGAGCTCGCTCCGCCAGACCGCCCGGTGACCAGGCGCCGCATCACCAGAGCCGCCAGCAGGTGACTTTCGATGGTGCAGCCAGGTCAGACGACCCGCGACGAGGCATTGCCCGAGCGCGACACGGTCACGAGCCGCCGTCCCGGCGCCCGGATCCACAACTCCCGTATCGCCCGATGAGCCCATCGCGCGGCTGGAGCATCGACTTCAGCGGCCCTCGCCGCACGGCGACCGGCGCCCTCGCCACGGCCCTCGTCCTCGCCGGCGCGCTCGCCCCCGCGAGCGTCGCCGCCTCGGCCTACGACCCGACCTCGGACGTCAACTCGATGGCCCTCACGACGCTCTACTCGGGCGCCCAGGCCTGGTGGGCCGCGGGCTACACCGGCAAGGGCGTCGACGTCGCGCTCATCGACTCCGGCGTCGCGCCCGTCAACGGGCTGAGCGCGCCGGGCAAGGTCGTCTACGGACCGGACCTCTCGCTCGAGTCGCAGGCGCCCAACCTCACGAACCTCGACACGTTCGGCCACGGCACGTTCATGGCCGGCCTCATCGCCGGGCGGGACGACGGGGTGGCGGCGCCCTACGCGGCCGCGTCCGCGACCAACTACGTCGGCATGGCCCCCGACGCGCGGATCGTCAGCCTCAAGGTCGCCACGGCCGACGGCGGCACCGACGTCAGCCAGGTCATCGCCGCGATCGACTGGGTCGTCCAGCACAAGAACGACAACGGGATGAACATCCGCGTCCTCAACCTGTCCTACGGCACGAACTCGACGCAGTGGTTCGGCGTGGACCCGCTCGCCTATGCCGTCGAGCAGGCGTGGAACGCGGGGATCGTGGTGGTCGCGGCCGCGGGCAACAGCGGCTTCCAGTCGAAGGGCTCCTCGCCGGCCCTCGCGAACCCGGCGTTCGACAAGCGGATCATCGCGGTCGGCGCGTCAGACTCGAGCGGCACCGCAGCCATCCTCGACGACACCGTCCCGGACTTCTCGGCCCAGGCGAAGACCGGTAGCGCGCGCGCCCCTGACTTCGTCGCCCCGGGCGTCCACCTCCAGGGCCTCCGGGTCGCGAACTCGTACATCGACAACGAGGCCGGGCGGACGCTCATCGACGACCGCTTCATGCGCGGCAGCGGCACGTCCGAGTCCGCGGCGATCACGTCCGGCGCGGTGGCCCTGCTCCTCGACCGGTGGCCGAACGCGACGCCGGATCAGATCAAGAACGCCCTCCGGGTCGCCGCGGTCGACCTGCCCCTCTGCGGCAGCTCCCGGCGGATGGGCTCGGGCGAGCTCCAGCTCGCGGCGATCCTCGCCGGCCCGCTCGGTGTCGCCCCGCCGTACACGCAGGGTGCGTCGAACGGCACCGGCACGCTTGAAGGCGCGCGCGGCTCGGATCACCTGACCCGCGACGGCGTCGTCCTGCAGGGCGAGAAGGACATCTTCGGCAAGGGGTTCGACTCCGCCGCGATGGCCGCCCTCGAGGGCGCCGGCAACTCGTGGTCCGGCGGGACCTGGAACGGCAGCGTCTGGACCGGCAACAGCTG
>VBHW01000053.1 GCA_005881055.1 Chloroflexota bacterium | reverse complement strand
GAGGGCCAGGCGGATACAGTCGATCGGAAGGTCGGCATCGCCGCCCGCGCCTACCGGCTGCTCGTCGAGAAGGGCGGGTTCGCGCCCGAGGACGTCGTCCTCGACCCGAACATCTTCGCGATCGCCACCGGGATCGAGGCCCACGCGGAGTACGCGATCTCGTACATCGAGGCGACCCGGCGGATCAAGGCCGAGCTGCCGGGCGCCCTCGTCAGCGGCGGCGTGTCGAACGTGAGCTTCGCGTTCCGGGGTAACGACCGTGTGCGCGAGGCGATC
>VBHW01000052.1 GCA_005881055.1 Chloroflexota bacterium | reverse complement strand
ATCGCCGGCGGCATGGACATGGGCATCGTCAACCCCGGTCAGCTGGCGGTCTACGACGACATCGAGCCCGAGCTGCGCGAGCTCGTCGAGGACGTGGTGCTCAACCGGCGCCCCGACGCCACCGAGCGCCTCCTCGAGATCGCCCAACGTACGGCGGGCTCGGGCCCCAGCCAGGGCGCGACCGCCGATCTCGCCTGGCGGAACAGGCCAGTCGGCGAGCGCCTGACCCACGCGCTCGTCGAGGGCATCGACGCATACATCGTCGACGACACCGAGGAGGCGCGGCAGGCCGCGAGCCGGCCGATCGAGGTCATCGAGGGCCCGCTCATGGCCGGGATGAACGTCGTCGGCGACCTCTTCGGCTCGGGCCGGATGTTCCTCCCCCAGGTCGTGAAGAGCGCGCGGGTCATGAAGAAGGCCGTGGCCCATCTCATCCCGTTCCTGGAGGCCGAGCGCGCGGCCTCGCCGGGCGGCAACGGGCGCCGGTCGGCCGGCAAGGTCCTGATGGCGACGGTCAAGGGCGACGTCCACGACATCGGCAAGAACATCGTCGGCGTCGTCCTGGGCTGCAACGACTACGAGGTGATCGACCTCGGGGTCATGGTGCCGTGGTCGCGCATCGTCGACGTCGCCCGCTCCGAGGACGTCGACATCATCGGCCTGTCGGGGCTCATCACGCCGTCCCTCGAGGAGATGGCGATCACGGCCGGCGAGCTCGAGCGCGAGGGCTTCCGGATCCCGCTGCTCATCGGCGGGGCGACGACCTCACGGGCGCACACGGCGGTCCGGATCGAGCCGCACTACAGCGGCCCGACCGTCCACGTCGTCGACGCGTCCCGGGCGGTCGGCGTGGCCGGCCAGCTGATGAACGCGGCGACGCGTGACTCCTTCGTTGCCAACACGCGCGAGGCCTACGCGGCGATCCGCCGCGAGCGGGAGGGCCGCCACGAGGTCGACCGCCTGCTGAGCCTCGCCGACGCGCGGGCGAACCGCCTCGTGATCGACCGGTCGCCGGGGTCGGTGGGCGCGGCGCCGCCCCGACCGTCGTTCCTCGGCGCGCGGACCCTCGACGACGTCGCGCTCCCGGACCTCGTCGAGCGGATCGACTGGACGCCGTTCTTCACGACGTGGGAGCTCGCGGGCCGCTACCCGGCGATCCTCTCGGACGCGAACGTCGGGCCGGCAGCGACCGAGCTGTTCGACGACGCGAAGCGGCTCCTGCGACGGATCGTCGACGAGAGGCTCCTGCGGGCGCGGGCCGCGGTCGGCTTCTGGCCGGCTGCAGCCACGGACGACGACGACACCCTCGTGTTCGTGACCGACGAGGGGTCGAACGAGCCGATCGCCCGCGTCACGACGCTCCGACAGCAGATGGCCAAGAGCGGCGACCGCCCGAACCTCGCCCTGTCCGACTTCGTCGCCCCGCTCGCGAGCGGCATCAGGGATCACATCGGGGCGTTCGCGGTCACTGCCGGGATCGGGACGGACGCGGCGGTGCGCTCGTTCGAGGCCGCCCACGACGACTACGGGGCGATCATGGTGAAGGCGCTCGCCGACCGCCTGGCCGAAGCGTTCGCGGAGTGGCTGCACGAACGCGTCAGGCGGGAGCTGTGGGGCTACGCGCCCGATGAGGTCCTCACGAATGAGGACCTCATCGCGGAACGCTACCAGGGAATCAGGCCCGCTCCCGGCTACCCGGCGTGCCCGGACCACACGCAGAAGCGGACGCTGTTCGAGCTCCTCGAGGCCGAGGAGCGGGCTGGCATCACGCTGACTGAATCCTTCGCGATGCTGCCCACAGCCTCGGTCTCAGGCTGGTATTTCTGGCATCCCGACGCCCACTACTTCGGCGTCGGCCGGATCGGCCGGGACCAGGTCGAGGATTACGCCCGGCGGACGGGCATGGATCTGCCCGCCGCCGAGCGCTGGCTCGCCCCGAACCTCGCCTACGACCGCCTCAGCGGAAGCTGATTCCGCCGTCGCGGGCCGCCCGCGAGGATGAGCGTGAGTGCGATCGCGCCGGCGAGCGCGAGGAGCACTGGACGCATGTCGCCGGTCTGCGAGACGAGGGCGTCGTCCTCCGTCGACGTCGCCGGAGGCGTGACGCGCGGGGTCCCGGTAGCACCCGCGACGCCGCCGCCGCCCTGCGTCGGTGACACGCCGCCCGTACCGGCGGGCGTGCCGCCAGGCGTCGCGGTACCGCCCGGAGTCGCGGTCTCGGTCTCGCCAGGCACCGTGGTGGCCGTGGCGGTCGCTGTCGCCGTCGCGGTTGCCGTTGCGGTCTCCGTCGGGGCCACGGTGCCGCCAGGAGTTGCCGTGGCCACCTCGGTCGGAGTCGCCGTGGCGACCTCGGTTGGAGTCGCCGTGGCGGTCTCGGTCGGGGCTACGGTCCCGCCAGGAGTCGCCGTAGCCACCTGTGTTGGAGTCGCCGTGGGCGTCTCGGTCGGTGCCGCGCACTGGACCCAGAACACCTTGTGCTTGATGTTCTGGTCGTTGCGGCCCTCCCAGAAGAGCTTGTAGTGGCCGTCCGGCAGCGAGTAGAAGTCCGGATACGGTGGCGTGCGGTACTCGCCGTTCTCGTCGGTCGTGTACGTGCCCGAGAGCACGACGCTCCGGCTGCCCGTCGGCGGCCAGGATTCGATCCACCACGTGCCCGTCTGACCCGCGTCGGCGAAGAAGAAGTGCAGGTGGAACGTGCAGACGTGCGGCTGGTTCTGAACCTCCGGCGAGGGTTCGGTGCCGCCTTCGTGGATCTTCACCGTGCCGTTGTTGCCAGGGGAGCTCGTGTTGTGCGCACCCGCAACGCCCGGCCAGGCGAAAGCGAAGGCCAGCAGGACGGCGACCGTCAGCCAGCCGATGAGCGCGGGCACCCGCCCACGCAGCCACCCCCGTCTGGGTTCAGGATGGGAGGACATCATTCGCAACCTCCAAGTCGAATCGACCGTCGGCAGCCGGCAGTCGGTCCCGCGACCAACCGACTGGGAACCGGGTTGCGGGTAGGAGATTCGTACTAGGACCCCGATAAACGGCCCAAGGCACGGATTCCGGTGACCATTGCGCCGCCGTGTCAGTCACGTGGCAGGCGCGCGTCGTCGAGCCGCGGCCCGAGATCAGGCGAACGCGGTCTCCGTCACGGACCGCCGATCCGGTCGGCGGCGCCTACTCGTAGCGAAGGGCGGCGATCGGGTCGAGGACCGCTGCCTGACGCGCGGGCCAGACCCCGAAGATGATCCCGACCGCGCCGCTGAAGCCGACCGCCAGGACGAGCGTCGTCGGGTTGATGACGAGGGGCCAGCCGGCGACCGCGTCGATCCCCGCCGAGACCAGGATGCCGAGGGCGGTGCCCACGAGCCCGCCGATGATCGAGAGCGTCATCGCCTCGACGAGGAACTGGAGGAGGATGTCGCTGCTGCGGGCGCCGATCGCCTTGCGGATCCCGATCTCGCGGGTCCGCTCGCGCACCGAGACGAGCATGATGTTCATGATCCCGATCCCGCCGACGACGAGCGAGATCGACGCGATGCCGGCCAGGAGCGCCGTGAGGATCGCAGTCACGTTGCCGACCGTGCTCAGGAGCTGCGCCTGGTTCGTGATCGAGAAGTCGTCGGCGTCGGCCGCCGCCAGCTCGTGGCGCGTCCGGAGCTCGGCGGTGATCGCGTTCGTCACGTCGGTCATCTGGTCGGCAGACGCGACGCTCACGTCGATCGTCCGGACGCTGTCGGAGCCCGTGAAGTACTTCTCGACGGTCGCGATCGGCACGAGGATCTGGTCGTCCTGGCTCACGAAGCCGACGCCGCCCTTGGGCTGAAGGATCCCGACGACCGTGAACGGCAGCCCGTCGATGGAGATCGTCGAGCCGACGGCGCTCGCGCCCAGGCCGAGGTCGTCCGCCGTCGTCGCGCCGAGCACCGCGACCCGCAGTCCCGCCTGGACCGCGGCGGAGGTGAGGAACGAGCCCTGCCACAGGTCGAAGTTCCGGACATGGGCGTAGTCGGCGGTCGTGCCCACGATCTGGGTCGTCGTGTTCTGGCTGCCCGCCACGACGACCTGCTGCGTCCGGGCCTCGGGTGCGAGGGCTGCAACGCCCTCGAGCTGGCCGATCGCCGCCGCGTCGTCGGTGGTCAGCGTCGTCGCCGAGCCGGCGGCTCCCCGGACGAGCCCGGTCGTCGTCGCGCCCGGGTTGATCGTGAGGAGGTTCGTGCCCAGCGCCTCGAGCTGGCTCGTGATCCCGGAGGTCGCGCCCTGCCCGACGGCCACGAGCGCGATGACCGACGCCACGCCGATGATGATGCCGAGCATCGTCAGGGCGGCCCGGAGCCGGCTGACCGCCAGCCGGGCGAGCGCGAGCCGGATGAGCTCGACGAGCCTCATGCCACGAGCCGGCCGTCCCGGATGTGGACCTGCCGCGTCGCGGTCGTCGCGACGTCGGCGTCGTGGGTGATGAGGACGATCGTGCGGCCGCTCCGGTGGAGCTCGCGGAGGAGGGCCATGACCTCGGCTCCGGAGTGGCTGTCGAGGTTGCCCGTCGGTTCGTCGGCCAGGATGAGCGGCGGATCGGTGACGAGGGCGCGCGCGACGGCGACCCGCTGCTGCTGGCCGCCCGACAGCTCCGAGGGCTGGTGGCCGACCCTGTCGCCGAGGCCCAGCCGCTCGAGGGTCGCCCTCGCTCGGGCGAGCCGTTCGCCGCGGCCGATCCCCTGGTACAGGAGCGGTGCCGCCACGTTCTCGAGCGCCGTCGTCCGCGGCAGGAGGTTGTACGCCTGGAAGATGAAGCCGACGAACCGGCTGCGGACACGGGCCAGGCCGTCGTCGTCGAGGTCGGCGACCGAGGTGCCGCCCAGCCTGACCTCGCCCGAGGTCGGCCGGTCAAGGCAGCCGATGAGGTTCATGAGCGTGCTCTTTCCCGACCCCGACGGCCCGACGACCGCGACGAACTCGCCCTCCTCGACCCGGAGGTCGGCCTCGACGAGCGCCGGTACCTCGACCTCGCCCATCCGGTAGACGCGGCTCGCGCGGTTGATCTCCACGATCGGGACCGCCGGCGCGAGATCGCGGCCGGCGCCGTACCAGGGCTCGTCGCCGCGGGCCGGGGCGGTCACCGCCCGACGCCCCCGCCGCCTCCGCCCCCGCCGCCTCCGCCGCCTCCACCGAAGCGGACCCCGCCCCCGCCGCCTGGGAAGGCGCCGGGAAGGCCGGTCGACTGGCGCTGGGTCGTGGTGCCGACGACGACGCGGTCGCCTTCGGCCAGGCCCGCCTGGATCTCCGCGTACGAGCTCGTGATGAGCCCGACCGTGACGGCCTGCGCCTGGGGCTGGCCGTCGGCCGCGAGGACATCCACTGAGTAGTTGCCGTCGCTACCGAGGAGTGCGGCGGTGGGGACCGCGAGGACGCCAGTCGCCTGGGCAGTCGTGACCGAGACCTCGGCGCTCATGCCGGCGCGCAGCCCGGCCGGCGGGCTCGTGAGCGCGACGCTCACGTCGTACGAGACGACGCCGCCCGTGCTGGACGAGGAGGCGGACGGGGCGATGGCGCTCACCGTGCCGGCGATCGTGGCCGCCAGCGCCTTCACGGTGACCGTCGCGGCCTGGCCGACGTGGAGGGACGGCAGGTCCGACTCCGTGAAGGTCGCGGTCACGTCGAGCGGCGACGCCGCGATGACGATCGCGTCGCCGCCCGGGGCGTCGGCACCGGCGAGGATGTTCACGGCCGTGACGGTTCCCGGACCGGGGGCCGTGAGCGTCCCGTACTGGATCGAGGTGGCAAGGTCGGACACCGACCTGGCTGCCTGGTCGCGCTGGGCCCGCGCGTCGAGGAGCTGGATGAGCGCCTGGCGGCGTGCGTCCGTCTGGCTGGTCGAGATGCCGTCGTACGTCGACTGCGCGCTCGTCACCCGGTACTGCGCAGAGCGGAGCTGCGTCTTCGCCGTCGCCAGCTGCGCCCGGAGGTCGGTCGTGTCGGCCACCGCGAGGACCTGGTCCTTCTTCACGGAATCGCCGACGGCGACCTTGACCGACGTCACGCGCCAGGAACCGGACGACCCGCCTGAGGAGCCGTTCGAGCTGCTCGAGGCGGTCACCGGCAACGGCGCCGAGCCGAACGCGAGGGCGTACGACAGGGCCGATGCGACGGTGCCGTTCCCGACCGCGCTGTCGGTGACGTCCCGCCGTGCGACGGCGCTCGTCAGGTATTGGCTCGTCGAGGCCGCGCCGGCGGAGCCTCGGGTCACGACGAGACCGACGGCCCCCAACCCAACGGCAAGGAGGGCGATGACGAGCAGGATCCGCAACAGCCTCATGAACGCCTCGCAACGGCTGGCCCCACGGTCAGGTCGACCGTCCGCCAGCCTACGCCGCGGTCCCTGAGAGCGTCCTGAGACGCGGGCCCGCCCGGGACGGGGTGGGCCAGACTGCGCTCAGCCCACGATCTGGCGGAGGGCGAAGAGGACGTTCGCGGGACGCTCGGCGAGCCGGCGCATGTACCAGGGATACCAGGCGTCGCCGTAGGCGATGAGGCAGCGGACGGCGTATCGCTCGCGGGCCAGCCGTCGCTGCTGGTCGACCCGGATGCCGTACAGCATCTCCACCTCGAACGCGGTCGTCGGAAGTCCAAGCGCGGCGGCGTGCTCCGCGACCTGCTCGATGAGTCGCACGTCGTGCGTCCCGAGGCCGATCCGTACGTCCTTCCCGGCCTTGACAGCGTCGAGCATCTCCACGGCGAGCGCGACGTAGTTCGCGTCGACGTCGTGCCGCGCCGCGTACGCGATCCCGGCGGGCTCGGCATAGGCGCCCTTGACGAGCCGGATCCGCGGGCCGATCGGAAGGAGGCGCTGGAGGTCGGCGGCCGTCCGGCGGAGGTAGGACTGGAGGCAGAGCCCGACGTTCGGATGCCCCTGCTTCACCCGTTCGTAGAACGCGATCGTCGCCTCCGTGTAGGCGCTGCCCTCCATGTCGATCCAGAGCGTCCGGCCGTCGGCGGCCGACAGCTCGGCCAGGCGAGCGACGTGACCCTCGGTCCGGTCGACGTCGAGGTCGAACCCGAGCTGGGTGAGCTTGACCGACACCTCCCCGTCGAGACCGCGGCGCCGGACATCGTCGATGAGCCCGGCGTAGTGGGCGGCGACCTCGTCGCCCTCTTCGGCGCGCGTGATGTTCTCGCCGAGCCGTGTGTACATCGAGGTGATGCCGTCGGCCTGAAAACTCGCGCCCGCGTCCAGCGCCGATCCGGCGTCCTCGCCGGGCATGAATCGGCGGACCGCCCGACGGGTGAACCGGAGGCGCGGCAGGCGCTCCCGAAGCCAGCGATTGCTCGCCATCCAGAGGAGGATTCGGCGCATCGGTTCCCTCGGCGTCGCGGGCGAGCCGGGCCGTCCCGGCCGTGACCGACGAGGTCCTCAGTCTAGGCTGGCGACCGGTCCCATATCGGCGGATCGCTCCCGAGACGCGCCGGTCCGAGGCGCCCAGGCGGGGACCCGCTGGCGGTCGAGCCACTCCGCCGGGGCGATGCGCGGCCGGATGAGCTCGGCACGGCCGCCGAGGATCGCGACCTCTGCCGGGATCGGGTGCGAGAGGAAGAACGGCATCGACTCGGTGTAGCCGTACGCGCCCGCGTCGAGCACGGCGACGAGGTCGCCCGGGGACGGCGCATGCATCTCGGCGCGGGTGGTGAGGACGTCGAGACCCGAGCAGAGCGGCCCCGCGATCGTCACGGCCCCGGTCGGCGTGCCCTCTCGGTCGCCCAGCAGCTCGATGCGCTGCGCCTGGCGGACCAGAGCCGGCCGCAGGAGATGGTGGATTCCGCCGTCGAGGATGGCGACGATCGCGCCGTCGACCGCCTTCCGGTCGAGCACCCGGGATACGTAGGCGCCCGCGGGCCCGACGAGGTAGCGCCCGGGCTCGAGGAGCACCCGCATCCCTCGGGTGACGGGATCGGCAGCCCATCCGGCCGCCAGATCGCCGAGCGCCCTGCCCAGGCCCGACATCGAGAGCGGCTCCTCGCCGGGCCCGTAGGGGATGCCCAGCCCGCCGCCCGCGTCGACGAGGCGGAGCGGGAACCCGACGCTCCGCGCGAGATCGGCCGCCGTGGCGACGGTCGCCCGGACGTGGTCGGCGATGGCCACCGGGTCGAGGACATTCGACGCCCCGAACGCGTGCACGCCCAGCGGCTCGAGATGGGGCGACCGGACAGCGTGTCGTGCCGCGGTGACGAGGTCGTCCGCGGACATCCCGAACTTGCCGGCGCCCTCGTCTCCCACGAGTCGCAATCGCTCGCGGCGCGAGCCGGCCGGGAGCGCCGCGCGGAGGAGGACCGCTGCGATCCGCGCCTGGTCCGCGGCGATCCGCTCGAGCCGTGCCAGCTCGGCGCTCGGCGGGCGACTCGACGGTGATCGCGCCGACGCCCACGCGCACTGCCGCGGCCAGCTCGTCGTCGCGCTTGCCCGGGCCGGTCATGACGATGCGCCGGGGCGCGATGCCTGCCCGGAGCGCCGTCTCGAGCTCGCCGCCCGACGCCACGTCGGCACCCAGCCCGAGGCCGGCCATGAACGCCACGACCGCGAGCGCCGGGTTGGCCTTGACGGCGAAGGCGAGCTCGAAGCCCGGCGGAAGGGCGTCGCGCAGCCCGGCGACCTGGCGCTCGACGACGCCGAGGTCGTAGACGTACAGCGGCGTGCCGAACCGCTCGGCCAGGACCCCGGCGTCCAGGCCGCCGAGCAGGCCGTCGCGGAGGATCTCGTTGACGGTCGCCGACCCTCGCGGACGCGACCGGACGGCGTCCCTGGCGAGGCTCACGTGGCCCCGGCTCCCCTCGCGACGCCCGCCCGCATTCCGTCTCCCGAGCGCAGTGCAGACTCGAGCGCCGTGCGGGCATCGGTGCCCGCGTCGCGCACCTTGACGATGACGGCGGTGACGATCGAGAGCCCGTGCTCCCGCCCGAACGCGCCGTCGACCGCCCGTGTCCCCGGAACGACGACCGATCCGGGCGGCACGGCGAGCGGCTCGTCGGACGAGCCCACCAGCACGCGCTCGCCCGGGAGGTCGTAGAGCCGCGACGATCCGGTGAGCGTCACCCCGGCCCCGATCACCGCCCGCGCGCCGACGAGCACCCCCTCGAGGAGGGAGCTGCCGGCGCCGACGAACGCCTCGTCTTCCACGATCACCGGGCGCGCCCCGGGCGGCTCCAGCACCCCGCCCACGACGACGCCGGCGGAGAGATGGACCCGTGCCCCGATCTGGGCACAGGAGCCGACGAGCACGTGCGAGTCGATCATCGTGTCCTCGCCGACCCACGCCCCGACGTTGAGGAACGCCGGTGGCATCACGACGACGCCGGGCTCGAGGTGCACGCCGGCGCGGACCGACGTCCCGCCAGGCACGATGCGTGCCCGCCGGTCGGGCGCGCCGCCGTCCGTGGCGCTCGTCGCCGGCGTCTCGAGGAGGGCCTTCGTCGGTACCCCGACCCGATCGCGGAAGACGAACGGACCCACCTCCCATTCGCGCATGGTCCGATCGCTGAACCGTGCGAGGATCGCCGCCTTGACTGCGGGGTCGGCCCGCCAGCCACCCGGTGCATCGGCGTCGGGCCAGGCCGCTCGCCGGCGTCCGGCGTCGAGGTCGTCGAGGATCCGTGCGAGATCGACGCCGCCCGAGTCGCCGACGCTCGGGTCGCCGATGCTCGGGTCGTCCCCCGGGACGCGCTCGTCGCGCTCCGTCTCGGCGATCATGCGACGGCCTCCTCGGAGCCGCGAGCCGTCGTCAGCCGTTCGACCCGCGTCGTCATCCGGCCGCTGGGCTGCTCGACGAGGCCGAGCGAGCGGAGCGTCGCTGCCAGCCGGTCGCGATCGCCGGGATCGAGCGGCAGGAGCGGCAGCCGAACGCCCTCACTGTCGATCAGGCCCATGAGGGCCAGGGCTGCCTTGACCGGCACGGGATTCGGTCCGCCCTGGAAGTTCGCCTGGAACAGGCCGAGCCATCGCTCGTGGATGCGCCGCGCGCCATCGAGGTCGCCCGAGCGAGCGGCGGCACAGAGGGCGACCATCTCGCCGGGGATCTCGTTCGACGCGACCGAGATGACCCCGTCGCCACCGAGCGCAAGCACCGGGAGCGTCCAGGCGTCGTCCCCGGCGAGGACGGCGACGTCGCGCGGCCGATCGCGGCAGATGACGGCGATCTGGTCGAGGCTGCCCGACGCCTCCTTCAGCGCGACGACCCGCGGATGCTCCGACAGGCGCAGGAACACGTCGGCGCTGACGTTCGTCCCCGTCCGGCTCGGCACGTTGTAGACGACGATCGGGAGGTCACCCTCGTCGGCGACCGCCCGGTAGTGGGCTTCCAGCATCCGTCCGTCGGGTCGGTTGTAGTAGGGAGCGACGACGAGTGCGGCGTCCGCACCGAGCGCAGCCGCGCGGCGCGTCGCCCGGACCGTCGCGGCCGTGTCGTTCGTGCCGGTGCCGGCCACGACGGCGATCCGCGACCGCGACGCTCGTTCGGAGACGGTCTCGACGGTCAGCGCGATGACGCGCTCCCGCTCGTCGCTGGACAGCGTGGGCGATTCGCCGGTCGTGCCGCATGGCACGAGGCCGTCGATGCCGGCGAGGACCTGCCAGCGGACGAGCTGGCGGAACGCGGCCTCGTCGACGTCGCCGTGCTCGTCGAACGGCGTCACGAGCGCCGTGAACGCGCCGCGGAGCATCGGACGGGCCCCATTGGTCGTTCGCGTGGAACCGGTCATGGCTTGACCTCCTCGGTCGTGTGTCAGGGGTGGAAATGGACGGGTGTGTCGCGTTGTCACAGGGCGCCGTCAGCCGACCGCGACGAGTCGAGGCGCCGGCCCGAGGAGCCCGTCGACGACCCGGTCGAAGTCGTGGATCCCCGGTGGTCGGCGTGCCTCGCAGAGCCAGTCCGCAGCGGCGATCGCTCCCGCCGCATACGCGGACCGGTCCCGCGCCGTGATCCGCAGCTCGACCGTCTCACCGGGCGCGTCGAACCCGACCGTGTGGACGCCGGGCGACGCTCCGGCTCGGACGACCGCCAGCTCGAGCTCCGCCGGGTCGGCCGAGCCCGGGCGCGCCGGATCGGCGATCCGCCGCTTCCTCGGGTGCGCCGCGACGATGCGCAGCGCGAGCTCGCGGGCGGTGCCGGATGGCCGGTCGGGCTTGGCGGCGCGGTGCCACTCGACGAGATACGGGTCGAAATCCGCGAGCGGTCCGAACAGCTCGACGGCACGGTCGACGAGCCGCCCGAACAGGTGCATGCCGAGGCTGAAGTTCGCCGACCCGACGGCTGCGGCTCCCCGGTCGCGCAGGAGGCGCTCGACGGCAGGCCGGTCGCTCGACCAGGCAGTGGTTGCGATGACGAGCCTGCGGACGCCCGCGTCGAGGGCCGCGGCATCGCCGCGCGAGCATTCGAAGGCGACATCGGCCGGCGTGCGCTTAGCGATACGCATTCGATCGTCGGGGTGGGCGCGGTCGGGCCGGCCCACGATGGTCGGTGCGCTCTCGCCGCGCTCCCGCAGCGCCGCGGCGATCGCCGTGCCCAACCGGCCTCCCCCGAAGATGATCGTCTCCATGGTCGTCGCCCTCCGTGAGGGCCCTCAGCGGTGGAGGCCGATCGCCCGGCGGGCGAACGAAGAAGCCGCGGTCACCGATGGTGTCCGCGGCCCCTGGAGCCTCCGTCCCTGGAGGCCCGGTTCCGGTCGTCGCGTGAGCGCGCCGTCAGAGCCCCAGGGCCCGTGCCTCCCGGCAGGGCCGCAAGAGCTTCTTCTTGGTCTCGCCCGAGAAGATGCGGCGCATGTGCGGAAGCCTAGCCGGTGGGCCAGAAACATGCAACATAATTTCCACTCTCCGGAGAAATATTCACTGTGCATGGACGTCGTTCATGGACCCTGGG
>VBHW01000370.1:1172-3478 GCA_005881055.1 Chloroflexota bacterium | reverse complement strand
GGCCAAGGCGTGGGCTCGCCGGCTCGCCCGCACCCGGCCGGGCCTCGTCGGCTATGTCCTCGACGGGCTCGCCGGCGTCTACGGTCGCCCGGAGTGGCAGCGCCGACTCGACCCGACGAGCGAGCTCGTCCTGACGATCCTCACGCAGAACAGCGCGGACGTGAACGCGGAGGTCGCGTTCGAGAGCCTCCGCACGGCGTTCCCGTCGACCGGGCCGGTCGAGATCCACCTCCCCGGCGATGGCTGGGGCGGCCGTGGCCTGACGCCGGGGGCGCCACCCGACTGGGGGGCGGTCGAGGCGGCTCCCCTGCCGCACCTCGTCGACGTCATCCGGCCGGGCGGACTGGCCAACCAGAAGGCTCCCCGGATCCAGGCAGCCCTTCGGCGGATCCACGAAGAACACGGCGACTACTCGCTCGAGTTCCTCGCTGTCATGCCCGCGCTCGAAGCACGCGACTGGCTCACGTCGATCGACGGGATCGGCAAGAAGACCGCCTCGATCATCCTACTGTTCTGCTTCGGGATGCCGCTCATGCCTGTGGACCGCCACGTCGAGCGGGTCTCGAAGCGGATCGGCCTCCTCTCAGCGAAGCTGACCGCCGACCAGGCACACGACGCCTACCTGGCGATCCTCGAGCCCGACCAGATGCTCCAGGCGCACGTCAACCTCATCCGCCATGGCCGCCTGGTCTGCCACGCGCGCAAGCCCGACCACGATGCGTGCCCGGTGCGCGAACGCTGCCGGTTCGTCGACCCGAAGGCCCCCTGAGCCGCCGGCTATCGGGCGCCGCCCGGAGTACGGGGTGGCCTACGAGCGCCGAACCACCGTGACCTTTCCCTCCATCCCCGGGTGGATCTGGCAGAGGTACGTGTACACGCCCGCCTGGGCGCCCGTGAAGTGCACAGTCCACGTGCGCAGCGACGCCGTCGTGGGGACGCCGAAGGCCTGCAATAGCGCGGCGGACGACACGATGCCCGAGTCGGAGACCGTCGATGGCGACGTCACGATGTTGACGCCGTTGCCGCCGCCGAGCTCCACCTCGTCGGGGAACGGCTGACCACCACACGTGAAGTCGGCCGGACTCTGGGGAGGAATGTGCAGCGGGATCGCGGGCGTATCGGGCGTCCCCTCACAGAGCGGCGCGAGATCGCTGAACAGCTCGTGGGGGAAGGTGACCGTGTGGGGCTCGTTGGGCGTGGGCGACAGCCAGCGGACCGAATCGCCTGATCGGATGTGCAGGTTGAACGGCAGCATCTCGAGGATGACCGTATGGCCGTCCGGGCTCGAGGCGCCGGCGTGCATCGTCCAGGTGATCGTTCCGTTCGGGTGGAGTCGCGGCGACACGGCGCGAGCCTGCGCCTCAGCCACCTGGCCGGCGTGGACGTCGGCAGCGACCTGGCTGCTGACGGCAGTGGCCAGCTCCGCCGGCGTGGTGCCCTGGGCGGATGCCGACAGGACGTTCAGGCGGCCCTCCATGCCGGGATGCACCCGGCAGTGGAACGTGTAGGCCCCGGGGCTGGCGGTCACCTGGACGACGAACGGCCCGGCTGGCGGCCCGAATCCCACTCCGCTGCTCACGACAGACGTGCCATCGAAGGTGCATGGGGGCTGCGGCGCGGTCCCGCAGCCGAACGGCTGGGGCAGGGTCGACGGGACCGAGAACTCCGAGTGCGTCGTGCCATTCGGGTTGGTTCCGGAGTCGTCGGCGTCGTTCGTGACGAGGCCGGCGGCGAGGCTGTCGGCGGCCGCCGTCACCCCCGCGGGCAGCAGGGTCGCCGTGTGGAAACCCTCGATGGCGAACTGGATGGTCGCGCCGGTCGGGACGGAAAGTGTCCGCGGGAAGAAGTCGTCGAACCCCCAGTTGTGCCCGGCCGGCACGGCCGACGGCATGTCCGCCGTGATCGTCAGCGGCGGGTCGGCCGCCAGGACCTGGGACGGCCCAAGCAGCGGGGCCGCAAGAAAGAGCACCGCCAGCATCCTGGCCCATCGAGGGACGCGCATCGCCAACCTCCCTGGTCGGCGTCTTAGGCGCGGGGACGTGACGATCGCGCCGCAGGCCGACTCACTGACCAGGCCCTTGTCCCCCGGTCAGGGCGCGATAAGAAGGGGTCAGGTCTACGCCCTCGGCGCCCGGGTGTCGATTGCGGTCCGGTTAAGAATTCGCCACCTAAGTGCCTGCGGCCTGGGCCGTCCCCGTCTTGTGGCGCACCGCGCTGGGCCGGACATGGAACGGCCCCCGCCTGACACGGGGGCCGTTCGCTGCGGACCGGGGGTGCGAGCCGGCCGCGGGTTACTTCAAGCCGAA
>VBHW01000370.1:0-1094 GCA_005881055.1 Chloroflexota bacterium | reverse complement strand
CAAGCCCGCGGGCCAGATCTTCAGGCCGAACTTGTCGTTGTTCCCGCCGTCGATGACGGTGAGGATGAACTCGTAGTTGCCGGCGCTGTTGTTCGTGCCGAAGCCGTGGTATTGCGCGTAACCGGAGGTCACGTTGACGACGAGCCAGTCATAGGACGTGCTGTGGAAGTTGATGTTGGCCGGCTTGAACTGGAACTCCGTCTCGCCGGTCGGCGGGCTGGAGCTGTTCTTGTACTTCGCGACGAACCCGTAGTTCGCCTTGCCCGTGGCAGTTGGCGCGCCGGGTGCCGAACCCGCAGGTGAGTCGATGTAACCACCGCCGGTCACGAAGCCGGCGTTCGGGTCGTACACGATGACCATGTAGCTGGAGTTGGTCGTGTAACCCGCGACGCCGACGCCGCCGTCGTCATCAGTGACCGTCAGCGTCACGTTGTAGACGCCGGCCGCCGTGAACGTCTTTGTCGTCGATACGGTGCCACTTCCGTTCGTCTCGACGACGGTTCCGGCCTGATTCGTGGCGTCGAATGTCCAGTAGGCGGTGTGGGTGTCAGCTGTACCTGGATCCGTGAAGGCTCCGGTGAACGCAACCGACGTGTTGACCGCGACCAGGTACCCCGACGGCGGCGACGTGATCGCGACTGTCGGGGCGATGTTGTTGACCGTGATCGTCGTCAAGCCCGAGCCTGAGCCGGTGTCGTCGTCCGTGACCGTCATCGTCACGGTGTTGACGTCAGACGCGGTGGCGGTCGGGTTGTCGTCGAGATACTGATGGCTGGCGCTGAACGTCAGCACGCCGGCGGCCAGCGAGAGGGTCGTCATCAACGAGCCGTCGCCCCAGTTGATCACGACGGTATGCGTGTCCTGGGTCCCCGGATCGGTAAACGAGCCGGTCAGCGTGGAGGACTGATTCTCATTGATGGTGCTGGGCGACATCGACCCGGCGACGTTCGCCGGCGCGACGTTGGCGACCGCAATGCTCTTGGAGGTCGAGCCCACCCCGCCGTCCTTGTCGGTCGCGGTGAGGGTCACGACGTACGTCCCGTTGTCGTCCGGCGTGAAGCTGAAGCTGGCACCCGTGCCTGAGGCATAGGCGG
>VBHW01000051.1 GCA_005881055.1 Chloroflexota bacterium | reverse complement strand
GACAGAGTCGCTCTGTCGGTACGCCGATGGACCGCGCCGCAGGTCGTCCGTCGACGGCCCGTCGGGCGCGAAGTCCAGCCAGTCGACGTCGTCGAGCATCGCCGTCTCGTACTCCGGCCGGCATCGGCCGCGATCGTGGTCTTCCACGCGGAGGACGACGCGGCCGCCGGCGACCCGCGCGAGGCCCCAGACGTAGATCGCGTTGACGACGTGCCCGAGGTGGAGGTATCCGGTCGGAGCAGGCGCGAACCGCGTCGTGGGCCGATCGGGCAGCCGCCCGAGGCCGGCCGGATCACCCTGACGCGAAGTGGCGCGTCATCCGCGAATCTCGCCGCCCGCCCGATGACGTCGGCGATCGTTTCCTTCGAGCGCCCGCGTGACCGCGATGAGGCGGCGGTAGATCACGAGCAGGTCGGCCTGGGGCATGGGTCCGCCGTTCGCCATCGTCACCCGGAGGAGCACCTCGCGCTCGCGCTCGAGGTCGCGGATCGCCCGTCGCCCGGCCGCGACTTTCGCACGCCCGACCTCCCGCCCGAGCGCGGCCCGCTCGTTGAGCAGCCCGACGATCCGGCGGTCGAGGGCGTCGATCCGGTGGCGCAGCCGCCGCATCTCCGGGCTCTCCGGCACGTCGGCCGAGGCCGATCGTCGGTCAGCCATGGGTCTCACCGAAGCGTCGGGCGATCGATTCGAGCGCGAGCTCGTAGCCCCGTGGGCCCTGGCCGACGATCGACTCGAGTGCGATGTCCGCGAGGTAGTTCACGTGCCGGAACGGCTCCCGGCGCGCGGGGTCCGAGAGATGGACCTCGATGAACGGCCGCTGGACAGCGGAGAGCGCGTCGCGCAGGGCGATCGAGGTGTGCGTCAGGCCGCCCGCGTTGACGATCGCCACGTCGAAGTCGCGGGCATGGAGGCGGTCGATGAGCGCCCCCTCGTGGTTGCTCTGGAAGAATGCGAGGTCGAGCCCGAGCGGGACGGCAGCGCCGCGCAACGCGTCGTGGATCTCCTCCAGCGTCTGCGAGCCGCGGACCCTGGAGGACGAGGACCCGCATCATCGGACGGGCGTGGCCGGCGACGCGTTTGGCGTCGCGAGCAGGCCGGCGATCGCCTCGACCACGACCTCGTCCGGGACGTCCGAGCGCACGACGACCCCATCGGCGGTCGGGATGACCCAGCGCAGGCGGCCGGCCGTGCGCTTCTTGTCGGTCGCCATCGCCTGGACGGTCTCCGCAGCGGTGAACGGCAGCGCGCCGACCACGAGGCCGAGCGCCGTCAGCAGGTCTTCGATCCGGGCGGCCCGCTCCGGCGGCGTCAGGCCGATCGTACGCCCGACCCGGCACGCCACCCGGAGCCCGTACGCCACGGCCTCACCGTGCAGCAGGGACCCGAAGCCGCCGAGGGCCTCGAACGCGTGCCCGGCCGAGTGGCCGAGGTTGAGCGTCACGCGACCGCCGTCGGAGCCGCGCTCCCGCTCGTCCGCCAGGACGATCTCGACCTTCGCCCACAGCGCCCGTTCGACGAGCTCCGCGACGGCCCCCGACTCGTGCGCGGCGGGATCCCCGCGTGCGATCGCCGCGCCCTCGGTCTCGAGGAGGTGGAACAGCCGCTCGTCGCCGAGCGCGGCCATCTTCACCGCCTCGCCCAGGGCTGCCCGACGCTGACGCTCCGGCAGCGTCTCGAGGAGCCGGACGTCGACGATCACGGACTCCGGCTGGTGGAAGGCGCCGACGAGGTTCTTCCCCTCCGGGAGGTCGACCGCGGTCTTCCCACCGATCGACGAGTCGATCTGCGCGACGAGCGTCGTCGGGACGTGGACGACCGGCACGCCCCGCATCCAGATCGCCGCGAGGAACCCGGCCGCGTCGCCGAGCGCCCCGCCGCCGACCGCGACGAGCGGCTCCCCTCGTTCAACCCGCAGCCTCGCCAGATCGCTCGCCGCGACCTCGATCGCCGCAAGCCGTTTCGCATCTTCCCCGGACGGCAAGGTGACAACGTCGACCGACAGCCCGCGGGTCCGCACTGCCTCGGCAAGCGGTGCGCCGACCGCCGCCCAGGCGCCGGGCTCGGAGACCAAGATCGCGCGGCCAGCCCCGAGGCGACCGAGCGCCCCGACGACCTCGTCCGCCGCGATCCCGTCGCCGACGACGATCCGCCCGATGCGCGTCTCCGCGTCGAGGAGCCGCGTCGAGCCGGCGATCCCGGCATCGACGAGCCGCGCGATCGTCGCCGCCACGGCCGACGGCTCCGCCAGGCCGTTCACGCGATGAGCGGCCGCGTAGTAGCGCTGCCGGGCCGCGCCGAGCTGGCGGATCGCGGAGACCGGCTCGCGACCGACGATGAGCGGCCGCACATGGCGGCTCCGTCGGAGCCGTTGGGCGAGCGCCTCGGGCCGGGCGTCGAGCCACACCGGGAGGCGGCCGCGGAAGAGGCGCCAGCGATTGCGCGAGTCCAGGATCGTGCCGCCGCCGGTCGCGATCACCCGCCGGACGCCGGGGTCCGGATCAGGGTCGCCGAGCGCCACGACAGCCGCTGCCTCGCGAGAGCGGAAGCCAGCCTCGCCCTCGGCCTCGAAGATCGCCTCGATCGACCGCCCGGCGGCCGCCTCGATCGACGCGTCGAGGTCGATGAAGGCGGCACCGTGGCGATGCGCGAGCCGTCGTCCGACGACGCTCTTGCCGCTCCCGGGAAGGCCGATTAGGACGACGTCCATCGGGGTCTCAGTCGTCGCCGCCGGAGCCGGCGACGTCGGTGCCCGTGAGCGCCTCGCCGGGCGCCGCGACTCCCCCCAGGGGTGCGGCTGCGATGCGGGCACGGTAGCGCGCGAGGTTGTCGCTCGTCTCCGCGACGGAGTCGCCGCCGAACTTGTCGAGCATGAAGTCGGCGATCGTGAGCATGGCCATCGCCTCGCCGACGACGCCCGCCGCCGGCACGACGCTGATGTCGCTCCGCTCGTAGTGCGCCTTCTCGACGGGCAGGCCCGTGATGAGGTCCGCGGACGGCAGCGGCCGTGCGAGCGTCGAGATCGGCTTGACGGCACCCCGCACGACGATCGGCTCGCCGTTCGACACCCCGCCGGTCAGGCCGCCCGCGTTGTTCGAGCGATGGATCCAGTGGCCGTCGTCGCCCCGTCCCTCGATGACGTCGTGGACCTCGGAGCCGAACCGGCGGGTCTGCTCGAAGCCGAGCCCGAGCTCGACCCCCTTGACGATGTTGATGCTCATGACGGCCGCCGCGAGCGCGGCGTCGAGCCGGCGATCCCACTGGACGTAGCTGCCGAGCCCGACCGGGACGCCGCGCACGACCACCTCGAACACGCCGCCGACCGTATCCCCGCGCTCGCGCGCCTCGTCGATCCTGGCGATCATCGCCGCCTCCGCGTCCGGGTCGGGACAGCGCAGCGGTGATGCGTCGGCCTCCTCACGCGACCGGAGCGCCCGGGCCCGATCCACCGCCACGCCGCCCACCTCGGCCGTGAACGACCACGCCTCGACGCCGAGCTCGCCGAGGAGCCGCCGGGCGATGCCGCCGGCGGCGACCCGGGCAGCAGTCTCGCGGGCGGATGCGCGCTCGAGGACGTCGCGGACGTCGTCGAAGCCGTACTTCAGGGCACCGGCGAGGTCCGCATGGCCGGGCCGCACCCGGGTGACCGGAGCCGCCTTCTTGTTCCCGCCGTCGGCCGCGGCGCGGAGGGCGGCGGCCTTATCGTCGCTCAGCGGCTCGACCTGCATGACCAACGTCCAGTTCTCCCAGTCGCGGTTCCGGACGATGAGCAGGATCGGCGAGCCGAGGGTCCGTCCATGGCGGACCCCGGAGAGGATCTCCGCACGGTCATGCTCGATCGCCTGGCGCGCTCCCCGTCCGTAGCCGCGCTGGCGCCGCGCGAGATCGGTCACGAGGTCCTCGGCGGTCAGGGCGAGACCGGCGGGGACGCCCTCGACGATGACGCCGAGCGCCTGCCCATGCGACTCGCCCGCGGTCAGGAACCGCAACCGGCCCACCGTCGGTCCGGCCGTCCGGGCTACTCGCTCGCGACCCGCTGTGCCGCGTCCGCGGCATCGGCCGCGGCGTCGTCGGCCGACGACTCGCGGGCGGCGAGGGCCGCGTCGAGGCGCTCACGCATGAGATCGATCGGGGCGGGCTGTCCGGTCCACAGCTCGAACTGGGCCGTGCCCTGGTTGAGGAGCATGACGAGCCCGTTCTCGAGCCCGTCGGCCCCGGCAGCCTTGGCGTCGCGCAGGAAGCGCGACTGCGGCGGGTTGTAGATGAGGTCCATGACGAGCAGGCCGGGCGGGATGATCTCGGCCGCGATCGGCGACTCGTCGCGCCGCAGACCGATCGACGTCGCGTTGATGAGGACCTTCGTCTTCGACAGCTCGGATTCGATGATCGACTCGTGCCAGGGCATCGCGCGCAGCTCCATGTGCGACGCGCTCCGGCCGAAGTGCTTGACGAGCCCCTCGGCCCGGTGGAGGTGGCGGTTGAACACGACGACGCGCTGGAAGCCCTCGGTGATGAGGCCGAACACGACGGCCCGTGCGCCGCCGCCGGCGCCGAGGATGACCGCCTGCTTGGGCATCTTCTGGCGCCCGACGAGCCGGTCGAGCGCGGCCCGGAATCCGGGCACGTCCGTGTTGTGGCCGACGAGCCGCTTGCCTTCCTTCGTGATCGTGTTGACGGCTCCGGTCGCGTGCGCCTCCTCGGTCATCCGGTCGACCAGCGGGACCACCCGCTCCTTGTGGGGGATCGTCACCTGGGCCCCGAGATAGTCGTCGCCGCGCAGGTCCTCGATCGCGGCCGGCAGCTTCGGCACGCTGACGTCGAGGAGCTCGTGCCGTGCGTCGATGCCGCGCGCATCGAACGCGGCCTGGAGCATCGGGCCCGACAGGGAGTGGGCGACGGGGTGGCCGATGAGGACGACGCGCTTGGTCACGCGCGCACCGCCTCGAGGTCGCCGAAGAAGCCCGGATACGAGATGTCCGCGCTGTGCGGTCGGAGGACGATGGTCTCGCCGCTGGCGATGAGCCCTGCGATCGCGAACGTCATCGCCAGCCGATGGTCGTCCAGGCTGTCCGCTTCAGCGCCATGGAGGGGCGTCGGCCCCTCGATCAGGAGGTCGTCGCCCGTCGCCTCGATCGAGGCGCCAACGGCCAGGAGTCCCGTGACGATCCCGGCCAGCCGATCGGACTCCTTGTGGCGAAGCTCGCGGGCGCCGCGTATTAGCGTCAGCCCGTGCGCCTGCGTGGCGGCGAGGCAGAGGATCGGGATCTCGTCGATCGAGGCGGCGACGTCGGTGGGCCCGAGCTCGATCCCCTCGAGCCGTGAGGACCGCACCGTGATCGTCGCGGTCGGCTCGCCGACGCCGTCGTCCGGGCGCTCGGGGATCTCCTCGATCGCCGCGCCCATCCGGCGTAGGTGGTCGAGGACCGCCCTTCGGCTCGGGTTCACCCCGACCCCGGAGAGCCTCAGCTCCGCGTCGGGATGGATCGCCGCCGCGACGAGCCAGAAGGCAGCCGCAGACACGTCGCCCGGCACGGCCTCGGTCACGGCTCGAACGTCCACCCTTCCCTCGATCCTCCAGGCCACCGGTCCGCCCGGGGGGCCCTCGTCGACGATCCGCTCCACGGGCACGCCGCGCGCCCGGAGCATCCGCTCCGTGTGGTCCCGAGTGGGGACCGGCTCGCGAACCGTCGTGCGTCCATCGGCCCGCAACCCTGCCAGCAGGATCGCCGACTTCACCTGCGCGCTCGGGACCGCCATGTCCGCCTCGATCGCCCGGAGCGGGGTGCGACCGACCACGGTCACGGGTGGGAGGGAGTCGTTTCGGCGGGCGTGGAGCACGGCGCCCATCGAGCGCAGCGGCTCGATGATACGGGCGACCGGTCGCCGCCGCAACGAGGCGTCGCCGGTCAGGACGGCCGTCACCGGCATCCCGGCGAGCACACCGGCGGCCAGCCGCAGGCTCGTCGCGGAGTTCCCGCAGTCGAGCACGTCGGCGGGCTCCACGAGGCCGTCGATGCCCGGCGAGACGACGCGGTAGTCGACCGTCCGGCCGGTCTCGCGCTCCCGCACGACCGTCGCGCCGAGCATCGCCACGATGCCCGCCGTCGAGCGGACGTCCGCCCCGTCGCCCGCGCCGACGATCCGGCTCTCGCCGCGCGCGAGCGCCGCGAGGAGGAGCGCGCGATGGCTGATCGACTTGTCGCCCGGCATGCGGAGCTCGCCGCGCAGCCGAGAGGCGGGGCGGATGTGGGCGGCGTCCTCCGGGACCGTGTCTGCGGCGGGCTCGCGGCCAGGCGCCGGCCCAGGCACGACGGCTCGCTCGATCATCGGGATCCCGCGGCCCGCAGGGCGCTCCGCGAGCGCTGGGCAACCGTCGAAGGCGCAGTCGCCTCGACCCCGTCGCGCAGGCGACGGAGCTCGGCGTGGAGCGGCAGCATGACGGCCATGAGCGATCGGAACATCGGGAGGTCGAGCTGCTGCTCGGCGTCCGAGAGCGCGTCGTCCGGGCGCGGGTGGACCTCGACCATGATCCCGTCGGCCCCGGCGCCTACCCCCGCCAGCGCCATCGGCTGGACGAGCGCCCGCTTGCCGGTCGCGTGCGAGGGGTCGACGATGATCGGCAGGTGGGTGAGGCCGTGGAGGAGCGGCACGGCCGTGAGGTCCATCGTGTTGCGGGTGTACGTCTCGAAGGTCCGGATGCCGCGCTCGCAGAGGATGACGTTGGGGTTGCCCGAGCTGACGATGTACTCGGCCGCCATGAGCCACTCCTCGATCGTCGCTCCGTAGCCGCGCTTGAGCATGACCGGCCTCGCCACGCGGCCGACGGCCGTGAGAAGCGAGTAGTTCTGCATGTTGCGCGTGCCGATCTGGAGGATGTCGGCGTACTCGGCGACGATGTCGACCTGGCTGGGCTCCATGACCTCGGTGACGACCGGAAGGCCGGCGCGATCGCGGGCCTCGGCGAGGTAGCGCAGCGCCTCGACGCCGAGGCCCTGGAAGCTGTACGGGCTCGTCCGCGGCTTGAATGCACCGCCGCGGAGGATCGTCGCGCCGGCGGCCGCCACGCCCTCCGCCGTCTCGAACAGCTGGTCGCGGCTCTCGACCGAGCACGGGCCGGCCATGACCGTGAGCCCGCCGTCGCCGACGACCGCATCGAGGACCCGGACGACCGTGCTCTCGGGATGGAACTCGCGCGAGGTGAGCTTGAACGGCCGGTTGATCGGCGTGACCCGTTCGACGCCGGAGAGCGCCGCGAGCCGATCCATGAGCGCGGCGCGCCGGCCACCCATTTCGCCGATGACCGCGATGGCCGTGCGTTCAGGGCGGGAGTGTTCGAACGGCGTGAGGCCCTCGGCGAGGATCGCGCTCTTCACCCCGAGCACGTCGGCCTCGCTGGCAGTCGCGGCCATCACGACGAACATCGAGCGGTTCCTTCCTCGTCGGCGGTTCGCTCGCCCGCCTCCTCGGCGATCGAGCAACAAAAAAGCAGAGGCCTGGCCTCTGCTTCACCCCGGCACGAGCCGAGCTCCGGATCTAGGTTCCGGAACCCGTCATGCCGGGGCTCGATAAAAGTAGACGTGGTCCATCGGCGTGGCCGGACAGTAGCCGAGCGCCGCGGCCGGTGTCAACGTGGGCGGGCGACGCTCGTGCGGCCCTGGGGCGCCACAGTCCCCAAGCGACCAACCGGCTCGCTCCGGATCGTTATTTGGCTGCGCTCCGTCCCCACCGGGCGTCTCATTGGTCGGGTGGGGCACCGGAGTCCCCAACGGACCCACTCCCAGACCCTGCCTCGGTCGCTTGGGGTGCGTGGCTCCCCAAGCGCCGTCGCGCCTCCGTCGGCATCCCGCAACGGGCGGTGAGGCCGGAGCCCCGTGGTAGGATTCCGCCTCGCTGCGCCGACGGAGAGGTCGCATAGAGGCCTAGTGCAGCGGTTTGCTAAACCGCCAAGTGGGGTAACCTGCTTCGAGGGTTCGAATCCCTCCCTCTCCGGTTGCGGACCTGAAGGTCGTGGGTTCGAGTCCCGCCGGGCGCGCCACCTCCTGAAATCCTCATGGCGAATAGCCCTGCCCGGCGCCCAGTCGACAGATCAGGTGCCCGTGCTCTGGTGGTGGCGCAGCCCGATGAGCCAGGCCGCGTATCCCACCACGAACACGATGAGCCCGACCGCCGGCGCCCCGTACGCCAGCACCGGCGTGAACGGCACGTCGCCCGCCCGGCCGAGGAAGACCGCGGCCGGGAAGAAGCCGAGGAACGCGATCGGGAAGACGAAGGTGAAGAGGTAGCGCGTCGCCTGCGGGAAGATCGACAGCGGGTAGTTGCCGAACGTGTTCACGAGGTCGCCGGCCCACCAGACGAGCGATTCGCTCTGGATGACCCAGAACATCACGGCCGCTATGACGAGGAAGATGCCCGCCTCGAGGAGCACCGAGCCGACGATCACCAGGCAGAGGTAGACGATCGCGAGCGGCGTCCAGGTGAGGAGGAGCGCGGGCTGGACGAGGACGAAGATCGCCAGGCCGAGGTATTCGTCGAGCTCCTCGATCGTCTCGCGGTAGGCCCCCTCGGGCACCTGGTACATGTGCCGGAGGATCGCGAACGACTCGATTGCCGGCAGGTCCCACCAGAGCTGTGTCCGCTGGCCGAACACCACGCCGATCTGGGTGGCGTTGCGCGTCCGATGGCGGTAGGGCTCGAGTCCGAGGACGCGGGCGTGACCGGCGGTCGGCACAAGGACGCCGGTGAGCATCTTGATCGTCGTCGACTTGCCGGCGCCGTTCGGCCCGAGGTAGCCGAGGATCTCGCCCGGCTCGACGGCGAACGAGACGTCCTCCACCGCGACGATCGTCTCCCGTCGGGGCGAGAGGAGCGAACGCACGGCCGCGCGGAGTCCGGCGTCGCGGCGCGTCGCGCGGAACTCCTTGCGCAGCCCCTCGACGACGATGACGGGATCGGGCGTGCCGGTCATCGGCGCATGATAGGGACCGACTCGATCGCCGAGCCGCCGATCGCCGCGCCGAGCCGCCGATCGCCGCGCCGAGCCCGCCGATTGCCGCGCCGGCTCCGCCGACCGCCCGTCGAAACCACCGGCCCCCGTGCGCTCGTACTTCCTGACGAATGCCGCGGACGACGGCGCCCTCCACCCCACGGGCCCTCGCCGCGAGCCGCAGGAGGACCAGTGCGATGGCGAATCTCGCCGCGAAACGCGCCCTGGCGGCATCAGCAGCTCTCGGGCTGCTCATCGCGGCAGCCGCCCCGGCTGCCGCCCGGAACATCAACGCGGAGAACCTGTACTCCGTGCACAACCTCATCTCGGATGGGTCTGTGCCGGGGACGGTCACCGACACGCACCTCGTGAACGGCTGGGGCATCACCGCCGGCCCGACGACTCCGTGGTGGGTGGCGAACAACGGCACGGACAGCTCGACGCTCTACAACGGCGACGGCACGATCCGGCCCCTCGTCGTCAGCGTCCACAACGCGCCGACGGGAACGGTCTTCAACGGATCGGGCGACTTCGTCGTCCATGACGGCGCGGCCTCAGGCCCCGCACGCTTCATCTTCGCCACCGAGGAGGGCACGATCCTCGGTTGGAACCCGAACGTGCCGGCCGCCGGCTCGACGCAGGCGACCCTCGGCGTCAGCCGCGCGAACGTCGGGGCAATCTACAAGGGTCTGGCGATCGGCAGCACCGGCGGCGCGAACTACCTCTACGCGAACGATTTCCACAACGCGCGTGTCGACGTGTTCAACGGCTCGTTCGTCCTGCAGAGCTGGGCCGGCGCCTTCGTCGACCCGGGCATCCCGGCCGGCTACGGCCCGTTCGGCATCCAGAACCTCGGCGGCGTCATCTACGTGACCTACGCGAAGCAGGACGCTGACGCCGAAGACGAGATCGCCGGCGAGGGCCTCGGCTTCGTCAGCGCCTTCGGCACCGACGGCTCGTTCATGGGCCGCGTCGCCTCTCGCGGCGAGCTCAACGCGCCGTGGGGCCTCGCCTGGGCGCCCCCGACCTTCGGCAAGTTCAGCGGCGACCTCCTCGTCGGCAACTTCGGCGACGGACGGATCCACGCGTTCGCGGCTGGGGAGGACGGCTGGGAGGCCCGAGGCCTGCTGAAGGGCACCGACCACCGGCCCATCTCGATCGACGGCCTCTGGGGCATCGGCTTCGGCAACGGATTTGCCTCGGGCCCGACGAGCACGCTGTATTTCGCGGCCGGACCGGACGAGGAGTCCCACGGCCTGTTCGGATCGATCACAGCTCCCTGACGTCGATCTCGCGATCGTCGTCCTCGCAGACTCGCGGCGCGGCCGGGCTCCCCGCCGCGCCGCCCCACATCGCGGCCGTTACCCGGCCCGCGTCGTCGCCGCGCGTGCCAAATCCTCGGGTCGTGGGCGATAGCCGCGCCCATCGGGTTCGCCACGCACTGGTTTGTGCCACATACCCGCCGCAGCGCGGATCTGGCGCGGATTCCGCCCGATCGCGCGCTTAACGCCCACCACTGGGGCATCTGGCTCCGCCCGAAACCCCGACGGTGTCGCGCCGGGGGGTGTCTGCCGAATGCTCCCGTCACTGACGTTAGCCGGGCTCCTGTCGGCGGGTCACGCTCGACGGTCGCGCGTAACGCCAGCCACCGACGCATCTGGCGCCGATTCGGCCCGATCCGGCGCGTAACGCCAGCCACCGACACACATGGTGTGGCCGGCGGCTCCGAGCGACCTCCACCCACCGCACCCCGCACCCCCGCGCTGCCCCCCGCTCGGCGGCCCACCTAGAATTGCGCCACCGCGGTCCTGGGCCACGGACGGTGAGGAGGCAGCGTGGAGCGCGTCGGGTTCGTCGGGCTGGGCACGATGGGCAGGGCGATGGCCGGTCACATCGCGCGAGCCGGCTACTCGCTGACCGTCTGGAACCGGACACCCGGCCGTGCCGCATCCCTCGTCCAGCTCGGCGCCCGCGAGGCAGCCACGCCCACCGAGCTCGCCTCCACGAGCGACGTCGTCATCATCTGCGTCTCCGATTCACCGGACGTTGAGGCCGTCCTCTTCGACGACGACGGGCTCGCGCACGGCCTCCGCGAAGGCTCGCTCGTCATCGACTGCTCGACGATCGCGCCGGCCACCGCCCGGTCCGCGGCGGAGCGTCTGGCCGATGCCGGCGTCGCGTTCGTCGACGCGCCGGTCTCCGGCGGATCGGAGGGGGCAGAGAAGGCGACGCTGACGATCTTCTGCGGCGGCGATGAAGCGGACGTCGAGCGAGCCGGGCCGTTCCTCCAGGCCATGGGCCGGACGATCACGCACGTCGGACCGGTCGGCGCGGGCCAGGCGGTCAAGGCCGTCAACCAGGTGATCCTCGCGGGGACGTACCTCGGCGTCGCGGAGGGCATCGTCCTCGCATTGAAGTCCGGTCTCGACGTCGGCCAGGTCGTGGACGCGCTCGGCGGCGGCGCCGCGCAGAGCTGGGTGCTCGCGAACCGGAGCGGCCGCATGATCGCGAACGACTATCCGCTCGGCTTCAAGGTCGCGCTCCACCTCAAGGACCTCGGGATCGCCCTCGGGATGGCCGACGACGTCGGCGCCGAGCTCCCGGTCGCCGCGCTCTGCGCCGAGATCGAACGCGACCTCATCGCCCGCGGCCACGCCGACGACGACATGTCGGCCGTCGCCCGCGCCATCCGGGGTGGGGCCGGCCTGCCCGACTGACCCCCTCTACGGTGCGGTGGCGCCGCTAGCCCTGGACTCAGCCGGCGATGACCGGTGCGCCGAGGTGGGCGGAGAGGAGCATGGGGTCGCCGAGGCGGCTGGCGTACTGCGGCCGGAACCGCTCGGCGTTGTACTGCGTCGCGACGTCGACCTTGCGCGGCCCGAGCGCCGGATCGGGCAGCGGCGCGTGGTCGTACTTGCCGTCACGGATCGCGACCATCCGGCCCGTAACGCCTTCGGCGAGGAGGTCCATCGCGACGTTCGCGAAGGTCGTCGCGACGAGCTGGTCGAGCGAATCCGGCTGACCGCTCCGCAGGTCGTAGGTCAGCTCCGAGGCGACGGTCTCGATCCCCGTCCGCGCCCGGAGCTCGATCGCCAACGCCTCGCCGACGTTCGCCTTGTGCCGGTGGCCGAAGGAATCGGGTTCGCCGATGTCGCCGAGTCGCGCCCCATGCCAGATCGCGCCCTCGGCGGTGATGACGAAGGCGTAATGGCTCGGGTTCATCTGGTGGTCCATCCCGAGGATCTCGGCGAGGGCTCCCAGGTCGTACGGCGACTCGGGGATCACGCATCGCCCCGACGAGACGTAGGCCGTGAACAGCGCCGAGAAGCCGGCATCCCGGCCGAAGATCCGGAAGACGCCGATCCGCTCGTGCGAGCCGAGCGTCGTGCGTTGGCGATCGATGAGCTCCTTCGCCCGCGTGATCGCCGACGAGAAACCGATGCAGTACTCCGTTCCCTGGACATCGTTGTCCATCGTCTTCGGGATGGCCATGAGCGAGATGCCGGCCTCGGTCAGCACGTGGGCGTACGACAGCGTGTCGTCACCCCCGATCGCGACGAGGTGGTCGATCCCGAGCGCCGCGATGTGCTCGAGCACGATCGGCGTCAGATCGTATTCATCGTCGCCGACCTGGAGCTGGGCGCGGCGATCCTCGGGCAGCCATGCGGGCAGGCGGGCGGCGGTCATCCGGCGGGGGTTCGTCCGCGACGTGTGGAGGACGGTGCCGCCGGTCCGGTCGATCGTGCGGGTGTTGATGCGGTCGAGCGGACGGACGTAGTCGGGGTCGAGCTTGCCGTCGCCTCCGACCGGGCGGACGTGGGTCAAGCCCTCCCACCCGCGGCGGATGCCGAGGACCTCGTAGCCGAGCTCGGTCGAGCGATACGTCACGCTCTTGATGACCGAGTTCAGCCCGGGCACGTCGCCGCCGCCGGTGAGAATGCCGATCCGTCGCGTCCCGACCATCTGCTCCGATCCTCCAGCGTTGGCTCTCGGTTCCGACTGGGTCCCGACTCGGTCCGACTCCTGTTCCGACCGGGTCCTGAGTCCGTCCCTTGGCCCCGTCCGATCCTACCCCTTGCGGCGGTGGGCGGGCCTGTATCATCCGGGCCAATGAACTACGAGCTGTTCATGGGCGAGGCGCTTGCCGAAGCGCGCCTGGCGATCGAGCGTGGTGAGCGACCGATCGCAGCAGTCGCCGTCGTGAACGACGCGATGGTCGCGCGGGCCCATGACCGGGTCCAGGAGACGAACGACCCGACGGCCCATGCCGTCATCGTCGCCCTCCGTGAGGCCGCCCGTAAGCTCGGGACCGCCCAGCTCGGCGAGGCGACGTTCTTCGCCACACTCGAGCCCTGCGTCATGTGCGTCGGGGCGCTCCTCGAGAGCGACGTCGAGGCGCTCGTCTACGCCCGCCCGAACGAGATCGACGGCGCTTGTGGTTCCGTGGTCCAGATCGCCCAGCACGCCGCCCTGCCGCGCCGGATGAAGGTGATCAGCGGCATCCTCCGCGGCGAGGCCGAGGAGCTCTTCGCGCCCGCCGCCCAGACGGCGCGCTGATCCGCCAAGGCCCTTTCGGCCGGTCCTCGCCCGATCGGGGAATGGCGGTCCGACGGGAGGCCTTTGGTATCCTCTCGAACGGAGAGGTGTCCGAGTGGTTGATGGTGCCGCTCTCGAAAAGCGGTGTGCGAAAGCACCGTGGGTTCGAATCCCACCCTCTCCGCCACTCGCCACCCCGGTCCGCGGAGAGGTCGCCTAGTGGCCTAGGGCGCCGCACTGGAAATGCGGTATGGGGCAACCCATCGCGGGTTCAAATCCCGCCCTCTCCGCCAGAACTCTTGCAGCCGCTCCGGTTGCCCGCCGCCGATCGAGTTCTCGCTGGTATCCTTGGCGGGCCGTGCTAGGCGGGGAACTAGCGGTGCCCTGAACCTGCAATCCGCTCCAGCAGGGCTGAATCCCCTCCCGAGGTCCCCGATCCCGACAGCCGCCGCCCGTGCGACGTCGAGGACCGGGTCCCGCGCAGCGGCGACTCGTGAACCGTGTCAGGTCCGGAAGGAAGCAGCACTAAACGATCTTCGTCGGGTGCCGCGGAACGGCCTGGTCTGAGTCGCTCGGACGGATGGGCATCGGGAAGACCGGATCGACGGAGGGTGCACGGCGCACCAGGCCCCGGCATGGGCGACCGCCGCTCCGCGACGCGCGCGGATCGACCGGCCGGATCGATCGGCGGATCGGCCGCCGAGGGAAGCCCGTCGAGGCAGGAGAGCCGTGAGCCAGACGCCGCCCCATCGAGCGCTCTACCGTCGCTGGCGGGCCCAGACGTTCGGTGAGATCGTCGGCCAGGAGGCGACGGTCACCGCGCTGCGCAATGCCGTCAGGGCCGGTCGCGTCGCCCACGCGCTCCTCTTCGTCGGCCCGCGCGGCACAGGTAAGACCTCGATGGCCCGCATCGTCGCGAAGGCGCTCAACTGCCCGAACCTCAGCGACGGCGAGCCGTGCGACATCTGCCCGGCCTGCGTCGCCATCCGCGAGGGAACCGCCCTCGACGTCGCCGAGATGGACGCGGCGTCGAACAACCGGGTCGACGACATGCGCGAGCTCCTGCCCCGGATCTCGACGGCGCCGTCCGACCTCATCCGCAAGGTCTTCATCATCGACGAGGTCCAGCGGATCAAAGAGGGCTGGGACGTCCTCCTCAAGACGCTCGAGGAGCCGCCCGACCACGTCGCGTTCATCTTCTGCACGACCGACGCGAGCCAGATCCGGCCGGCGGTGCTCTCCCGCGTCCAGCGGTTCGACTTCCGCAAGCTCGCCGTGGGAGCGATCGCCGGGAAGCTGCGGCGCATCCTCGCCGAGGCGGAGCGGGAGGCCGACGACGATGCCATCGACCTCATCGCCCGACTCGCCGCCGGCGGGATGCGGGACGCCGAGTCGATGCTCGACCAGCTCCTCGGCGGCGGCCCTGAACGGCTGACGGCGGAGCGGGTCCGCGAGCTGCTCGGACTCGCCGACGGGGAATCCGTGTCCCGGTTCGTCGAGGCGCTCGCCACGGGCGACGCCCGCACCGGCATGACCCTGCTCGACGAGCTCGAGGACCGCGGCCGGGACCTGCGTTCGTTCCTCGACCAGCTCCTCGATGCCCTCCGCGCGAGCCTCATGGCGCGCCTGTCGGGCCGGGCGGCGACTGGCAGCGTGGATACGGCTCGACTCGTCGCGGTCGGACGCCGGCTCGCGGGCATCGATCCCGCCCGGATGGGCCCAGGCGGCCTGCGCTTCCAGCTCGAGCTCGCACTCCTCGAGCCCGCCGCGGACGTCGTGTCCTCCGCCCCTGCGGTTGCCGCGACGCAGCCGACTCAGGCCGAGGCAGCTCCCGTGGGGGTGGCGCGCGGTCGACGGACACCCGTCGCGCCCGCAGAAGTCCCTGAGGCGGCCGCCGAAGAGCCGGCTCCCGCACCACCGAAGGTCCCCGAGGCCGTCGCCGCGGCCGTTCCCGAGCCCGTCGCCGTGCCGACGACGTCGTCCCTCGCGCCGGGCCTCGCCGAGCTGCATGGTCACTGGGCTGCGATCGTCGCCGACCTCAGCCAGCACCCGGCCGTCAAGCCGCTCATCGTGGCGTGCCGACCGATCGCGGTCGAAGAACGCGTCATCACGCTCGGGTTCCCCGAGCATCAGAGCTTCCTCAAGGAAGCGCTCGAGCGGCGGCGAGCCGCGGTCGAGGCGGGCATCTCCACCCGCCTGGGCCGCCCGGTGAGCGTCCGTTTCGTGGCGACGAACGTGGACCTCCTGCCGCCGATGCCCGAGGACGAGGAGAGCGCGCGGCTGCTCGCCGAGGCGCGCCGCATCTTTGCCGACGACCTCGTCGACGTCGGCGAGGTCAGCTGACCGACCGACCGCACCGAGTCGAGGCTGCCCGGCGCGACGCCGCGGCTGGCACGTGCGGACGGCATCCCGCAGACTGGACGGCGCACCGTCAGAGGAGGATCGAGCCCATGGGGATGGCCAACTTGCAGCGCATGGCGCAGCAGCTCAACCAGGACATGCAGCGCGTGCAGCAGGAGCTCGCCGATGCGGTCGTCGACGGCTCGGCCGGCGGTGGCGTCGTCTCCGCAAAGGTGACCGGCAAGCAGGAGCTCGTCTCGGTGACGATCGACCCATCCGCCGTCGACCCGGCCGACGTGGACATGCTCCAGGACCTCGTCGTCGCGGCGGTCAACGACGCGCTCCGCAAGTCGCGTGAGCTCGCCGAGCAGAAGATGGCGGCCGTCACGGGCGGGCTGCGGATCCCGGGGCTGTAGGCCACCGACAGGATGGCCGCCCCGCTCATCGAGCCCGTCGCACGGCTCATCGACGCGTTCGCGCGACTGCCGGGGATCGGTCCGAAGACCGCCCAGCGGTTGACGTACCACCTCTTGCGCGCACCTGACGGAGAGGCTCGCACGCTCGCCCAGGCGCTCGTCGACGTCCGCGACCGGGTCGTGTTCTGCGAGCGCTGCTTCAACATCAGCGACGCTCCCGTCTGCGGCATCTGCTCCGACCCCGGCCGTGACCAGACCCGGCTCTGTGTCGTCGAGGAGCCGCTCGACGTGCTCGCCCTCGAGCGGACCGGCGAGCTCAAGGGCCTGTACCACGTCGACGGGATCGGCCCGGACCGCCTCCGCATCCGGGAGCTGCTCGCGCGCGCCGACGAGGCGAAGGCGACGGGGGCGCCGTTCGAGGAGGTCATCATCGCGACGAACCCGACGCTCGAGGGTGAGGCCACGGCGATGTACCTCGCCGAGCGGCTCGAGGGCACGGTCGGCTCGATCACCCGGATCGCACGCGGCATCCCGGTCGGCGGCGACCTCGAGTATGCCGACGAGGTCACGCTGATCCGGGCCCTCCAGGGCCGGCGCGCGGTCTGAGCGGCCGATGCGGTATCTCGTCGTCGAGGCGCTCCTCCGCCTCGCGAAGGTCGGTGCCGCGACCCTCGTCGGTGTCCTCGTCTACTGGCTCGTGACCGGCCCGCTCGGACATGCGGGCTCAGCCGAGCTCTTCCTCCTTGCCTGGCTCGTGGGCGCGGGCTTCGTCCTCCTCGTCGAGTCGAGCCCGATCTAGGCGCCTCCAACCCGAGGGTCGCCTGGTCGTCGCCTGGTCGTCGCGGCCAGATATTCACCACGGGAACACAGGCGCGCGATCAGGCCGCTCCTCCCCACGCTTCGGGCCCGAACTCATCCCGGCGCGAGCATGCAGCTGGATGGTTGGCCGTCGGAGATGCCTACCCGCGTCGTCCCGAGGTCGCTTTTTCCGACCCTGTAGTCGTGCCGTGAATATCTGGCCGCGCCAATCCGGTCCAGCCAGATTTCTTGGCCAGACTTGCGTCGGAGGAGAATTTGTGCGCCTCGCGCCGGTTCAGAGCGCGCAGTCGCGTCGCTCCCGTGCGTGGCCGCCGTGCCGCAACGCCTCCACCAGCCCTGGTGATGCCCCGCGGGGCATCGCGAGGCGGCGCGATTCTCCCTGGGCGCAAATATGGCCGGCACGCGGCCACCGGCACGCGACCACCGACACGGGGCCACCGGCACGCGACCACCGACACGCGGCCACCGGCACGCGGCGGCCACGGGCACGCGGCCACAGGCACTCAACCACCGGCACGCCCGCGCCCTCGGCCTGGGCCCGGCGCGGCCGGCACCACCGGCACGCCCGCGCCCTCGGCCTGGGCCCGGCTCGCCCGATGGTCCGGTTGACAGGCGCGCGAACGGATCGATACCATTCGCCGCCGTGCCCGCCCCAGGGCGATGAGCCTGGGCGGCGACACGGGCCGGCAACCCGATGCGGGCGACCGGTCGGGGGCCCGGTTTTGGGCCTCCCGCTCGTTTGACACTCAAACGGGCAGGCCCCATGATTGGGGCTCTGCGCCGGAGGCGGTCACGCCCTCGGAGGCTGCACCTTAACAAATGAAGAGTGGCAGGAAATCCGGAAGGATGTGCGAGCGGATAGACCCTTCGAACAAAGTCACGACCGCAAGGTCGTGTCTTCTTTTGGAGAGTTTGATCCTGGCTCAGGATAAACGCTGGCGGCGTGCATGAGACATGCAAGTCGAACGGACGACTCGGGCTTGCTCGAGTCGTTAGTGGCGGACGGCTGAGTAACGCGTAGGTGACCTGCCCCGAAGTGGGGAATAACTGCCCGAA
>VBHW01000050.1 GCA_005881055.1 Chloroflexota bacterium | reverse complement strand
CAGGAGGAGCTCCGGGAGGCGCGCCGCCGCCTGAAGTCCGGTGCCGGAGGCATGCCGCGACCGACGGAGATCGCGGCGCGGGCGTCCGAGGTGGCACCAGGCATCCGCCTCGCGGCGTACGCCGGCCCGTTCGAATCGGTCGAGGTGATGAAGGCCGCCGCGAAGGACGTGCGGCGGACCCTGTCGTCCGGCGTCATCGCGCTCGGACTCGACGCCGACGAGCCGCAGCTCTTCGTCTCGGTGAGCGACGACCTCGTCGGTCGCGGGATCTCGGCCGGCGCCCTCGTCCAGGCGGCCGTGCCGGTGATCGCCGGTCGCGGCGGCGGCCGCCCCGAGATGGCCCAGGGAAAGGGCAGCCGGCGAGAAGGCCTCGCCGGCGCGCTCGAGGCCATCGGGGACGCATTGCGCAACGGGTCGGCCGGGAATGGTCGTGCGACCGGGGGCAGCGGCTAGATGGCCTTCTGGCGCCGCATCTGGCAGCGCGACGGCGAGGCCGCGCTGGCGGCATGCACGGCGCTCGACGTGGGGACGGAGTTCGCCAAGGCGCTCGTGTTCGAGATCGACGACGATCGCCACGGCACCGTCCGAGGCGTCGGGCGCAAGCGCCAGGGCCTTTCCCACATGCAATCGGGGACGGTGGCCGACATCGCCGCCGTCGTCGACAACTGCGCGGTCGCCCTCCAGGAGGCCGAGGAGATGGCGGGGTTCCGGCCGACGCAGGTCGTCATCGGCATCGCCGGCGAGCTCGTCAAGGGCTTCACGACCGCGCACAGCCAGGAGCGCAAGCGACCCGACACGCCGATCAGCGAGGCCGAGCTCCAGCGCCTCATCGATAGCGTCCAGCGCGCCGCGCTCCGCGAGGCCGAGCGGTCGATCACATGGGAGACCGGCCTGCCGCACGTCGACGTGCGCCTCGTCCACGCGGCGATCACGGGGGCGAGCATCGACGGGTACGCGCTGACGAACCCGGTGGGCTTCCAGGGCCGCCACGTGACGATCAGCATCTTCAACGCGTTCGCGCCGCTCGTGCACCTCGGCGCCCTCCAGAGCGTGGCGAGCCAGCTCGACCTCGAGCTCCTGGAGGTCGTCGCCGAGCCGTACGCCGTCGCGCGCGTCCTCGGGGCGGACCAGCTCCACCAGGCCGGGGCCCTCTTCGTCGACGTCGGCGGCGGGACGACCGACGTCGCGCTCGTCCGCCAGGGCGGCATCGAGGGGACGCGCATGTTCGCGCTCGGCGGGCGGGCGTTCACGAAGTCGATCGCCGACCGCCTGGACCTGCCCTTTCCGCGAGCCGAGGCGCTCAAGGTGGACTATGCCCGCGGGCTGCCCGTCCCCGATCGGGACGACGTCGCCAGGATCGTCGCGGAGGACGTCACGGTCTGGGCGGCGGGGGTGGAGCTCGTCATGGAGGAGCTCGCGGGCGGCGATCTGCTGCCCGGCCGGATCTACCTCTGCGGCGGCGGGTCGCGCCTGCCGGAGATCCAGGCGGCGCTCTCCGCGGAGGGGTTCTGGCGAGGGCTGCCGTTCAGCCGCCCGCCGGAGGTCACAGTCATGGCGCCCGACCAGGTGACGACCGTGACCGATGCGACGGACCTCCTCGTCGACCAGCAGGACGTGACGCCGCTCGGCCTCGCGTTCCAGGCCATCGAGCTGCAGACGCTCGAGGATCCGCTCGACGTCGCCCTCCGACGGGTCCTCCGGGCGATGAAGGTCTGATGGCGAGCGTCATCTACCTCGACGTCGACGACGAGATCACGTCGGCCGCGGCGCGCATCCGGGGCGCGGAATCGACGCAGGTCGCGCTCGTCCTGCCGCAGGGATCCCATCTCGCGACGTCGCGCATCAACTTCCGGCTCCTCGCCCGCGCGGCGCAGGAGCGCAGCCGCCAGCTCGTCATCGTCGCCCCGGACGCAGCCGCTCGCGCGCTCGCGATCTCCGCCGGGCTCGAGGTGTACGGCTCCGTGCGCGAGCTCGAGGATGAGGAGGCCGAAGAGGCCCAAGAAGCCGAGGCGGCCGAGGGTGGCGCCGGTGCGGCGCCCGACCTCGCCGCCTCCCCGACGTCCGTCGTCGAAACGCCGGCGAAGAAACCGAGGCAGGGAGCGAGCGCGACGGCCCGACCGACCGAGCCGAGTCGTCCCGAGGCGAAGGCCGCGGCGCTCCCCGCGCCGGCCGGTGCCGGCCTCCGCCCGACGGAGCGAACGAGGCGGGAACGGCCGGCGGCGCCCGACCTGCCGGTGATCGCCGCCGAGCGCCGGCGCGGCCCGCGAACCGCCGCCGCCCTGCTCATCGGGCTCGTCGCTGTCCTCCTGGTCGTCGGTGCCGTCCTCGGCTACCTGTTCCTGCCCGCGGCGACGATCGTCGTCACCCCGCGCGTCGAGCCCGTCGGGCCTCTGACGCTCGCGGTCCGCGCGGATCCGGCGGCGGTCGCGCCCGACCCCGAGCGAGCGGTCGTTCCGGCGACCGTCGAATCGCTCCCGCTCGAGGCGTCGGCGCAGTTCCCCTCGACCGGCACGAAGGTCACCGAGACCCGGGCCCGTGGCTCGGTCACGTTCTCGAGCTACGACCCGGCCCGCTCGAACACGATCCCCGCCGGCAGCATCGTCGCGACCCAGTCCGACGTCCAGTTCACGACCGGGCAGGCCGTCATCCTCCCGCCGGCCACCCTCGTCGACGACGGGCACGGCGGCACGAAGATCATCCCGAGCACCGGCGACACGCCGGTCACGGCCGTCGCCAAGGGCACGGGCGGGAACGTCCCCGCCGGAGCGATCAAGATCGTGCCGCCGAGCGAGAACCCCGTCGTCACGAAGGTGACGAACCCGCGCGCGACGACCGGCGGCACCCACACCGAGACGCTCGTCGTCGCCCAGAAGGACATCGACCGGGCGACGGCGACGCTCACGAAGCAGCTGTCGGACAACCTCACCGCGCTCCTGGCCAACCCCGGCGGGGTCCTGCCGGACATCACGGTCTTCCCGGAGACGAAGTCACTGTCGACCCCCGTCCCGACGGTCGACCCGGCGACGCTGCTCGGAAAGGCCATGCCGACGTTCACGTATGGGCTGAGCGCCACCGGCCGCGTCACGACGGTCGACGAGTCTGCGGTCAGGCAGGTCGCCGAGGTACGGCTCCGCGAGGGGATCGGCACCGACCACGATCTCGTGCGGGACTCGGTCCGGATCACGGTGGGGAAGGGGAGCATCCAGGACGCGTCGATCCTCTTCCCGGTCAACGCATCGGCAAGCCGCCTGCTCCGGCTCGACCCGGCCGAACTCCGCTCCCGGGTGCGTGGTCGTTCCGTGGACGATGCGCGGGCCACCCTGAACGCGTTCGGCGACGTGACCATCGAGACGTGGCCCGGCTTCGTGTCGAACATCCCGACGTACGACTTCCGCGTCGACCTGACCGTCCGTTCGCCGGTAGCAGTCGAGGACGCGGGTGCCTCCCCGAGCGCCGCTCCCGGCGGATCGGGCCCCAGCGCGTCGCCCGGCGACGCCGAGCCCAGCGACGCCGAGCCGAGCGCCGAGCCCAGCGGCGCGGTTCCGACGGGGGCCCCCGGAAGCGCCGCTCCGTGACCCGCCTGCTCGGGGTCGACCTCGGCGAACGGCGGATCGGGCTGGCCATCGCCGAGGACGCCGGTGGGGCGCGGCCCCTCACGACGCTCTCCCGCGCCCGGACGGCGAACGCCGACGCGGAGGCGATCGGCTCGGTCGTCATGGAGCACCGGATCGACGAGATCATCGTCGGCCTGCCGCTCGAGGCCTCGGGGGTCGAGGGCGATCAGGCACGCCTGACCCGCGCCTGGGTCGACGCCGTGGCCGGGACGGTCGGACGCCGGATGTCGTACCGTGACGAGCGACTCACGAGCCACCTGGCCGAACAGCGCCTGGGTCCCATGCCCCGGGGCCGCTCCGGCGGTCCGCCCACGGCGCACCAGCGTGCGGCATACCGCGCGAGGGTCGACCGCGAAGCGGCGGCGATCATCCTCCAGGACGAGCTCGATGCCCGCTCGGGCGCCGCAGGCCGCGCGACCACAGGGAGCACGTCGTGACCATCCGCAGCGGGGGATCGCCGCGCGCCGGACGAGGCGCTGCGGGACGCCCGCTCGTGGAGCGGCAAGCCGAATCACCTGCGCCGAACGGCAGTGACATGGCCGTCCGGGAAGCGCCCAGCCGCCAGCAGGCCCGTCCGGTCGAGCCCGAGTGGGCTGGCCCACCGCGCGAATCGATCCCCATACGCCGCAACGGCCGCCGTCGAGGCTCCGGAGGCGGACTCTCGGGCTTCCTCCGGTTCCTCCTCTTCACGCTCGTGCTCGCCGGGATCGTCCTCATCTCGCTCGTCACGGTCCTGCGGCCGCTCATCTCCGGCGCGGTGGTCAGCTGGGCGGCCGACAACCCGAGCGCCCTCGGCATCCCGTTCGTGGCCGACATGGTGCGCCAGGATCTCGGCGATGCCCTGACCCAGCCGGCAAGCAGCGACCCGTCGCAGGTCGAGTTCGTCGTCCAGCCGGGCGACACCGCCCGCTCGATCGCGGACCGCCTCGCCTCGCAGGGCCTCCTCCGCGATTCACGGGCGTTCGTCTTCACGGCGATCGACCGCCATCTCGCCGATCAGCTGGAGGCGGGCACGTTCATCCTCCGCAGGAACATGACGCCCAACGAGCTCGTGACCTCACTCCTCGAGGTCCACGACCTGGCGGTCGAGGTCGGCTTCCGCGAGGGACTGCGCCTCGAGCAGATGACCGCGAAGCTCGAGACGCTCCCGGTCAAGATGGACGTCAGGCGGTTCTACGAGCTCGTCAAGCACCCGACGCCGGCGATCCTCGCCGCCCACCCGTGGCTCGACCTCCCGAAGGGTGCATCGCTCGAGGGCTTCCTCGCGCCGGCGACGTACCGCGTGCTGCCCGACATCACGCCCGAGGAGCTCGTCAACAAGATGCTCGACACGTTCTACGAGCAGGTCGGCAAGGATCGCGTCGATGTCCCGAAGGCCCGGGGGATGACGTTCTACCAGGTCGTGACGCTCGCGTCGCTCGTCGAGCGGGAGGCCGTCGTCGACCAGGAGCGGCCGCTCATCGCCGGCGTCTACCAGAACCGCCTGAACCGCAAGATCTGGCCGACCGGGCTCCTGCAGGCGGACCCGACCGTGCTCTACGGCCATGACACGCTCCAGCTCGCCGATCTCGACTTCACGCGGTGGACGGAGTTCACGTTCTGGGCGCCGTTCGGCGGTCAGCTCAAGGACGTCGCGTTCCCGCCGTCGCTCCAGGGCTACCAGACGTACCAGACGCCCGGCCTCATGCCCGGGCCGATCTGCACGCCGAGCGTGGCGTCGATCGACGCGGCGCTGAACCCGGCGACGAAGACCGGCTACCTCTTCTTCGTCGCGAAGGGAGACGGATCGAACACCCACGCCTTCGCGAAGACGTACCAGGAACAGCTCGCGAACCAGAAGAAGTACCAATGACCGTCGTAGAAGCTCGCCAGCACCCGACTCCTTCCGATTTTGCCCCGGCGCCCACCGAGGCCGACCGTACCCGCTGGGAGGAGGCGGATCGGGCCGCCCGGCCCCGACGACTGGTCCGTCTCCGCGAGCGGCTGGCCGCCGAGGGGATCGACGCGTACTACGGCGTCACGCACGAGAACGTCCGATACCTCACGGGCTTCGCGCTGGGCGACGGCGAGGACGGAGGGTCGTCGGGCCAGTTCCTCGTCGGCGCGGAGGACGTCCTCCTGTTCGCCGACAGTCGCTACACGATCCAGGCCGCGCGGCAGGCCCCGGACGCGCGGATCGAGACGGTCTACGGCGACCTGCCGGAGCGTTGGCCGACGCTCGTCGGGTCGGTGGGAGCCCGTCGCGTGGCCGTCGAGGCGGCGTTCGTCAGCCAGGCGATGTGGGGCCGGCTCGCGGCCGCGTCGCCGGACGTGGAGCTCGTCCCGGTCGAGGGCTGGATCGAGGCCGATCGCGCGACGAAGGAGCCGTCCGAGCTCGAGCGTGTGGCGGCGGCGTGTGCCGTGGCCGATCGGGCGCTCGCGGCGCTCCTCCCGGCGATCCGCCCCGGACGGACCGAGCTCGAGGTGGCGATGGACCTCGAATGGGCGATCCGCACCGGGGGCGCGGATGCGCTCGCGTTCGACGTGGCGTGCCTGGCCGGGCCGGAGGCGGCCCTGCCGCACGGCTCGCCGGGCGATCGCCCGATCCTCTCCGGTGCAGTGCTCCTGTTCGACTTCGGGGCGCAGGTGGCCGGCTATCGCAGCGACATGACCCGCACGCTGTTCGTCGGCGACCCGTCGCCTCGCGACCTGTCGATCTACCGGCTCGTCGCCGAGGCCCAGGCCGCCGCGATCGGGGCGCTCACCGAGGCGGCGAAGGACGGCCGGCCCATCACCGGGCGTGAAGCGGACGGGATCGCCCGCAGGGTCATCGACGAGGCGGGGCAGGGCGAGCGGTTCGGCCACGGGACCGGCCACGGCATCGGCCTCGCCGTCCACGAGCAGCCGAGCCTCGGCAAGCGATCGCCCGAGACGCCGCTGCCGAGCCCGACGGTGTTCAGCGTCGAGCCCGGCGTGTACGTCGAGGGCGAGACGGGCGTGCGCATCGAGGACCTCGTGACATACGAGCCGGCCCACGGCCGCGTGGAGCGGCTCACGCGGTTCCCGCGCGAGATCCTCGTCGTCGGCCGATGAGCGATACGCGAGCAGCGAGCGTCCCGACCGAGGCCGAGGCCGCCTTCCTTGGCTTTCTGCGCGACGACCTCCAGCGCCAGATCGGCGGCGTTGCGGACGTGCTGACCATCGAGCAGCAGATCGGGACGTACGAGACCGGTATCGAGCGTGTGACGCTCGTGGCTTCCTGCCGAGCCGGCGACCACGAGCGGACGTTCGAGGCTTCGGGCGGGACGGTGATCGAGGCCTACGGCGCCCTCGTCCGCAGAGCCGCGGCCGAGAAGCTGGCAATCGCGTTCACCGACCTGGTCGACGCCTGACCGGATCCTGCCGAAGCGCCCAGCGGGCCTGTGGTGGGCATATTTGCGTGCACGGAGAATTGGGTCGGGTTCGAGGGGCTTGGAGCGGACCGGCAGCGACATGACTCGCCGCGACGAGGGAGCGGCGTATGTGCGGGCTTTATCACGAGGGCCCGGACGGCCAGATCAAGCGTCCCAGGTGACCTGAATTTGCCGTGGGCGAAAATATGGCCGGCCCAGCCGGGCCCGGACGCGCGAACACTGGGCTCGGCTGAACGGGCCGCCGCTCCGGCTACAATTCGGGCTGATCACCCGCACACGACGCGCCTCGCCGGCCGTGCCCACCGGCTCGCTGCCGCGACCACCCAGGAGCCCTTCCTTCCATGATCAGCACTGGCGAACTGCGCAAGGGCGTCGCGATCGAGCTCGACGGTGACCTCTGGCAGATCCTCGATTACCACCACATCAAGATGGGCCGCGGCTCGGCGCAGGTCCGCATCACCCTGCGGAACATCAAGCGCGGCCAGACGGTCGAGCGCAGCTTCCAGGCCGGCACGAAATGGCCGCGCGCCCAGCTCGATCGCCGGCCGGTCCAGTTCCTCTACCGCGACGGCGACGACTTCCACTTCATGGAGGCCGCCACGTACGACCAGTTCCACCTCACGGCGGACCAGCTGGACGAGGCGGTCCATTACCTCAAGGACGGGATGACGCTCGATCGGACGAGCTACCAGGGTGAGACGATCGGGGTCGAGCTGCCGGTCACGGTCGACCTCGTCGTGCGCGACACTGAGCCGGGCTTCGCCGGCGACACGCAGACCGGCGCGCGCAAGCCGGCCACGACCGAGACCGGGCTCGTCGTCCAGGTGCCGATCTTCGTCGAGTCGGGCGACACGATCCGGATCGACACGCGGACAGGCGAGTACCAGACCCGCGTCTGAGTCGCACGAGCGCCCGAATGCGACCGGCCACCGGAGCACGATGAGCCGCAGCGACGAGCCGCCGGACTGGGCGCTCCCGTCATGGGACAGCCTGGCGGAGTTCGCACCACGAGGGGCTGCAGGGCCTGTCCCCGGCGCCCCGGCCACTCCGGCAACGAGCGCGCGGGCCGCCCAACCGGCGTCTATCGCGCTGAAGATCCTCGCCGTCAGCGACGTCACCCGTGCCGTGAAAGACGCGGTCCGCGGCGATCCCCGGCTCGGCGACGTGTGGGTCGAGGGCGAGGTCGGCCGCGTGACGATCTCGAGCGCCGGCCACGGCTACTTCACCCTCAAGGACGAGCGCAGCCAGCTCTCGTGCATCTGGTTCCGTGACGATCGGCTCGCCTCGCCCT
>VBHW01000368.1:3822-6770 GCA_005881055.1 Chloroflexota bacterium | reverse complement strand
GCTCTCGACCGAACTCTCGGCTCTTCTCTTCCACGTCGCGATAGGTCTTCTTGACGTCCATGCTCATGCCTCCGGGGGCGCCGCGGACGCGACGCTGGGCGGCACGGTAGGGAGGCTCGGGTAACGGCTCCGGCATGGTTCGGGGTCGCTTGCTATCACCCGCCTCGCAGGACCCGCCTGGGGGCAATGCTGCAATGACGGCGTTAGGCGCAGTGGACGGATGGCCCGCGTCGTCGTCATCGAGCGATGCCTACGGTGCGCCCAACCGGACCAACAGAGACCGGGTCCGGCTACATGCGGAGTCATCCCATGACGCGCGAGCAGTTGAGAACAACCGTGGTCGAGAGCGCCGTAGCGATCGGCCTGCCGCGTCTCGAGGACCGATCGATGCGCGTCCTCGAGCTGACCCTCGCGATCTTCGCCTTCGGAGGCGCCGCGCTGCTCGCGCTCCTCCGGTGACTCGCGGCGGGGCCTCCCGCCCGACGAGTCCCCATGGGGGCGCGACCGGACCCCCTCCTGGTTGCGCCCCCGCCAGCACGTCCGCGCGGACCTGACGTCCTGACTGCCCGTCGACGCGACGCGTGACCCGTGGCTCAATTTGTTGCGTTTAGCAGTAGTGGCGCTGCGGGGGCGTGTTTCGATGCCCAGCGGGGCATCAGCGCGGGGTTCGACCGCCTGGTTCGTGCACGATCGCCCGGATCTACTCCCGGAACCGATGGAGATTTAGCCCGCCCAGCATCGTGGCTGCTATCTGGTCGCATCTACGGCCGCCGAGCCGAGGTCGAGCCTCTACGGGTCATGCTGGATCACCGGCGCGCGACCGGGACAAGGCCGATCGCGACGCCGTCCACGACTCCCGTCTACGATTCCGCGATGGCCGACGAACGTGCCGTCCACGGGCCTGACGCCGACGCCGACGCGGACGTCGACGCCGGCGAGGTTGGCGCGGCTCCCGCCCGTGCGGCGCGGAGGGTCGCCCGCCGGCTCATCGAGTCGGCTGAAGCCGTCGTCGAGTCGGCCGGGGCCGTCGTCGATTCCGTCCTGCCAGCCGGCGAGGACGGGACGGCGACATCGAGGCGCCCCCGTCGGCCCAGCCTTCGCCCGTTGCCCAACCTCTTCGACGTCCACCCTGAGGCTCGCCTCGCGCCCGTCCGCGAGCTCGGCCTGATCCCGATCCCAGTAGACGAGATCGTCGGGACCGCGGTCGAAGGGCCGGCCCAGCGCGGGCTCGACTTCCTGCCGCTCCCGCCCTTCCGATCCACGAACTGGCGTGGGCGCTGGCAGCGGATCCGAAGCGCGACCGAGCGCCTCACGGTGCTCCCGCCGATCGACGTCCTCAAGACCGCGGAGGGCTACTGGGTCACGGATGGGCACAACCGCGTGGCTGCGGCGAAGGCGAACGGCCAGCTCGACATCGACGCCGTCGTGACGGCCGTCCTCCTGCCCGGGCAGCCGGTCCCGGTGCCCAGCGGCTCACTGGCGGCGGTTCTGGAGGGATCCGAGGCGATCCAGGCCGCGGGCCGCGGCCTGCTCACGCCGGGTGCCTCTCTCGGGCCGGTCGCCCACGATCACGAGCTGCTCCCGGCGGCTGAGCGCCGACCGCCGGCCGGGTCACGACCACCGGGCGAGCCGAGGGGCTCGTCGGAGTGACACGCCGGCTCACGATCCCGTGGCCCGATGCGCATCCGTTCGCGGACCGTGCCGGCCGGCCGATCCGCATCCTCGCGGCGTCGGACCGAGGAGGCCAACCGCGATGCGCTCGGCCGTGTCGACCTCGTCCTCGGTTGCGGCGACCTGTCGCCTGACTGGCTATGCTTCCTGGCTGACGCCTTCGGCGCCCCGCTCGTGTTCGTCCGCGGCAACCACGACCGGCGCGGCCCGTGGCCCGCCCCTCCCCAGCTCCCGCCTCCATCGCGCGGGATGGACGAGCGATCCCTGCCCGGCATCCCGATCATCGCCCTGCCCTGGCCGACCGTCGATCGGGACGCAGCGCCACACAACGAGCAGGCCGCCTGGGGGCAGTTCCTCGGGCTCGGCCTTGGGCGGCTCCTCCGTCCACCCGCGGGAGCGCTCGTCGTCAGCCACGTCCCGCCGCGTGGGGCCGGCGACACCCCGACGGACCATTACCACGTCGGCTTCGCGGCGTACCGGCTGTTGCTCGATCGGGCGCGCCCGCCGCTCTGGCTCCACGGCCACACGAACCTCGCCGCCCAGGAGTCGTGGCGCGTGCGGCACGGCCCGACGACCGTCGTGAACACGACGGGTTCGATCCTCGTCGAGCTGGTGTCGCCGGACGCTGGTTGAGCAGGTAGCGCAGGGGGGTTCCTAGGCGCCGCCGCCCGAGAAGGCCTCGAAGCCGCCGCTCGGCTCGGCGCTCCGGATGGCGTCGAGGATCGCCCGCGTGAGCGCATCGGCCGCGAGGCTGCCGACGATCGTCGCGGCCGCCGGGGCCCAGTCCCGGTCCCCGGACAAGACGTCGACGAGCGGCTCGGTCGACGATCCGGCCGCGAGCGCGAACACGACGTCTCCGTCGACCCCCGTATGCACCGGACGGATCGCCCGCGCCATGCCGTCGTGAGCCATCGCCGCCACCCGTCCGAGCTGAGCCTTCGAGAGCCGGGCGTTCGTGCCGATCACCGCGAGCGTCGTGTGAGCCCGGCTGCTCGCGATCGGCGAGAGGTCGGGCAGCGGTCCGGCATCCCCGAATCCTCCCGCGATCGCCCACGGCTCGTTCGACGCCGTGTCGATCACCCCACCGGAGCTGTTGAGCACGACGATCGCTCCGACGACGAGGCCACCGGTCTCGAGTGGCGCGACGAGGCTGGCATGGCCCACGCCGCCCTTGAGCCGAGGCGGGACGATCCCGCCGGTGATCGCGCCGACGCCGGCACCGGCGTTGCCGCTCCGTGGCCGACCGCCTGAACCGTCGAGCGCCGCGGCGACCGCGC
>VBHW01000368.1:0-3812 GCA_005881055.1 Chloroflexota bacterium | reverse complement strand
CGCCGTGGGCGAAGTCGAAGACGACGGCCGCTGCGACGATCGGGATCGTCAGGTGCAGGTCCTCACAGTCGACCGGGAGGCCGATGCCGCGGCGCTCGAGCTCTGCCGTCGCCCCGTCCGTCGCGGCCAGGCCGAACACGCTGCGGCCGACGAGGAGGATCGCGTGGACCTGCTCGCCAGACGTGAGGACGGAGAGCGTGTCGGTCTCGCGTGTGCCGGGGGCAGCGCCGCGGACGTCGACCGCGCCGAGCGCACCGGCCGGCGCGACGATCGCGGTCACACCGGTCGATCCTGCCGGCGTCGAAGGCATGGGCCCGATCTCGACCTGGCCGACGCGCAGCCCGGGCACGTCGACGATCGAGTCGGTGGGCCCGACCGATGGATGGACGACGGGGGCGCCCTCGGCGCTCGACTCGGCGCTCCGCGCGGTGCGCCGCGATGTCGTCACGGTGGGAGCCGGGCTCCCGTCAGGCCGGCACGCTGTCGAGGATCCCGACGGCCGCGCAATCGGCGATGAGCGCGTCGAGGGCGGGTTCGTCCTGGACCCCCCTCCGCGTAGCGACCGAGGCGCTCCTGCCGCTCGCCGCCGGGCGCGACCGCGCCGGCCTCGCCCCAGATGTGGACCGACACGCGCAGCGTCGCCGGGTCCCGGCCGATCTCCTCGCAGCGGGCCCGGATCGTCGGCAGGGCCGCCGCGACGGCATCCGGCGTCATCGCATCGAGGTTGAGCTCGTCCGCGAAGCGGGCGGCCAGCCGCCACGTCACGTTGGGGCCGTTGCCCCCGACGAGGATGGGGATCCGCGGCTGCTGGAGGCCCTTCGGCTCGTGGATCGCGTCGAGGACGTGCGCGTGTCGGCCCTCGAACGTCGCGCGGCCCGGGCCGAGCATCCGCGTGATGATCTCCAGGTGGTCGGCGAGGATCGCCAGGCGTTCCCGATGGTCCGGGAAGCCGTAGCCGTAGGCGATCCACTCGTCTTCCTTCCAGCCGGCGCCGATCCCCAGGACGGCGCGCCCGCCGCTGATGACGTCGAGGGTCGAGATCATCTTCGCCGTCAGCGCGGCGTTCCTGTACGCGGCCGCCATGACGAGGTGGCCGAGACGAGCGCGCGACGTCTCGACGGCCAGGGCGGCGAGCTCGACGAACGGCTCGAAGACCGGCGCCTCGATGAGCGGTGGATCGACCTGGAAGTGGTCGTACACCCAGAGCGAGTCGAAGCCCGCGGCCTCACCTCGTCGGGCGATGTCGATCGTGCGCCGCCAGGCGGTCGTCGCATCGAGCCCGAGGAACTCCCGATCGCAACCCTGCGGGAGCGTCAGTCCGGCCTTCACGATGCGGCCCTCCAGTCGCCGTACGCCCCATACAGGCCGGCCCGCGCGGCGTCGAGGAACGCCTCGGTCACCGGCGTCACGTCGGCCACCGAGTACCACAGCCCCGCGTCGCGGACGTACCTCGCGAGCGTGCGCATCGCCTCGGCGGCATCGTCCCAGGCGACGCCCATGGCCTCCGGCCGGATGTCGACGCCGGCGCGTTGGAGCGCCGCGAGCATCTCCGTGGCCCCGTTGTCCTGGAGTAACGACCCCAGGTAGATCCCGAGTCCGACCGGCTGTCCGTGGATGAAGTGCCGCCCGGTGAGCCGCTCGAGGTTGTAGAAGAAGAAGTGCTCGACGCCCTCGATGTGTCGGGGATTCCAGCCCGAGTCGTGGAACGTCGCCCCGCCCCAGCGGTGGGCGAGCATGAGCGTCCGGATCCCGCGCTCAGTGACGTTACGGATGTCGTCGAGGCAGCCGAGCACGCTGTCGAGCCGCTCGCGGGCGGCTGCCACGAGCGTCTCGTCATACGGCCATTGCGGCTCGGAACGGCCGCGGGCGTCCGCGAGCTTCCAGTCGGCATGGGCGGTGTGGTAGCACATGATGTCGCCCACGCCGCTCCGGTTGAGCGCCGCCGGAGCGGACTGGATCACGTCCAGGTCGACGTACACCGCCTCCGGGACCGCCCACCCGAGATAGCGGACCTTGCCGTTCGTGCGCAGGCCCGCGCGATGCCCGAACGGGGCGTTGACCGTCATCGCCGTGGGTACCTGGAACAGCGGAAGGCGCCGCTTCCACGCGACGAACTTCGCGACGTCGACGGCCTGTCCGCCGCCGAGGCCGATGACGCTCGCGCACGGCGGCAAGCGCTCGACCTCCGCCTCGAGCTCCGCGAGGTCGAGGGTCCGCACGAGATGGGGACCGGCGAGTCCGTCGTCGAACTCCGCCTCGAAGCGCGGCCACAGGTCGTCCATCGTCACGACGAGGTAGGGGCGGTGGACGAAGTTGCGCAGCTCGCCGATCAGGCCGCGGCCGAACACCGTCGTGAACTCCCGACCCGTGTCGCTCGCCACCCGCTCACTCCTCCTGCGGCTGCACCCGGACTCCGCGGCTCACTCTAGCCGCTCCGATGGGCGGTTGACGCGCCGTGCCGAGCCGCGTCCTAGAAGTCCCGGCGACCCTCGAAGTGCCGGCCGACCTCCGGGCGGCTGAGCTCGTAGATGGCGAGCCGCTGGCCGCCCGGCGCCCGGAAGGTCGAGACCGGGCCGTGCGGGATCTCGAGCGATCGCTCGGCCCGCCAACCGCGCTCGGCGAGGGCGGCCTTCGCGGCCCGCAGGTCGCTCACCCGGTACACGAGGATCGGCCGGTCGCCTTCGAGATGGTCGGCCAGGAGGATCCGCGGCGGCGCCTCGCCGAGCGCGATCATCGCCACCCGCGTGCCGCCGTCGTCGATCGCGAAGACGAGGCGACCGCCGAGGACGCCCGTGAAGTACGCGGCGTCACCGGCGACGTCGGCACTCGGCATGTAGACGAAGTCGAGCCCCTCGAGGAGCGAGCCCGATCCGCCGGTCTCCGCCGAGCGCCCCGCCACGGTCGGCGTCAATACAGCGCAGCGGCCTGGCGGGCGAACGCGAGCGGGCTCGTCGCGGTCAGGTCGACGGCGGGCTCGACGGTCGAGAACGACTCCACGTCGTCCTTGAACTTCGCCTGGTTGCTGTTGAACTGCGCGTAGGCGTCGCTGTCGTCCGGCGGGCAGTTACGCATGCCCGTCACGAAGCCGCGGTAGAGCGTGCCGTTCGGGCCCTCGACCGCCGCACCGCGGAGGACCGGCGGCGTGCCGTCGAGGGTTCCCGCGATGTTGGCGACCTGGTGGTGGAGGCAGTGCGGGAACGTCGTCCCGTCGCCGACGATGAGCGAGACGCCCCACGCATTGGCGCCGAGGACGTTGCCCAGCCAGCGGCCGCTCTGGCGCCGCTGAGCTGGTCGTACTCGCTCGCCATCACCGCGAGGCCGGCACCGTGCGACGTCGTGTCCCACACCGACCACGGGAAGCCGAACTGGAAGGGATCGGTAGCCGCCTGCGCGAGCGCCTTGTCGAGCGCCTTCTTCAGATCGGCGAGGAGCGCCGCCTGGCTCGTCTCGAGCCCGGCCGGGTTGCCGGCCTGCGGGATCGCCTTGTACAGCTCGTAGTGGGCGAGGCCGCTGACGTCGTAGAGGTTGAGGGTGTCCGTGGCGTCGTCCGGGCTCGCGATGTAGGCGCTCGCCCAGTGGGCTGCCTGCCCGAGGTAGAACGCCGGGTCCGTGTGCGGGAGGCCGGCCGGCAGCCCGCCGCTCGCGACGGCGAAGTACAGCTCCGCCGCCCCGAGCTCGAGGTCGCTCCGCCATTCGGTCTCGGGATAGAAGCTGAACGGGATGTACGTCGTCAGGTTGCCCGATGGGTTCGTGTTCGCGAGGTCGAAGATGTGCTGGCCGGCGACGAGGCAGCGGTTGGCGAAGGCCGGGTC